>NZ_JBEZZB010000060.1:0-54914 GCF_040638955.1 Actinoplanes sp. NPDC024001 | reverse complement strand
GAACCGGTGATGGCGTCGTGGTGCGCACCGAACACGAGCTGCCGCCACGCCCGGTCCAGCTGCGAGTGGGGATAGGCGGCCCCGTGCGCCGCCGCGATGGTCGCGAACGTCTCCGCCTCGACCAGCAGCGACTCCGCCGCCCGCTGCGCCTGCTTGGTGTCGATGAACGACACGTCCTTGCCGGTGTAGATCGGGTTCATGTCGCGGGTCTGCGGCGGGAACGTGTCGCGCTGGGAGCGGACCGCGGCGAAGAACTCCTTCGGCAGGCCGCAGACGAGGCGCGGTGAGGAGTAACGGGCGTTCCAGTCGCGCTGGATCTCGGTGATCCACTTCGCCGGCGGCGTGTAGTCGGTGCCGACCGGCAGCAGTACGTTGCGGGTGGCCGCGACCCGCTTGAGCAGCAGGAAGAAGTGGTAGACGGTCTCCTCGGCCTCGACGAGCGTGGCCTTCGAGTCGATCTGCCAGCCGGCCGAGTAGTGCGCGGGCATGTAGTGGGTGAGCACGCCCTCCCCGGACGGCGACAGCCATTCGAACTCCGAGGTGAACTGCATGACCGACGGGTCGCCCCACCCGTCGAGCTTGGGTTCGTGGGTCCACAGCATCGGGCCCCACTGGTGGTACGGCCCGCGCGCCCACGACGACGAGTCGAGACCGGCCGCCGCGACCAGGCCGGGGAACTGCGGGTCATGGCCGAACGCGTCGAGCTGCCAGGCCGTACGCGGGTCACCGCCGAGCACGCCGCGCTGATATCCGGCCCCGTGCACGAGGTTGCGAACCGTCGACTCGGCCGAGGTGAGGTTCGTGTTCGGCTCGTTGTAGGTGCCGCCCATGAGTTCGAGGCGGCCCTCGCCGAGCAGACGGCGCAGGTACGCGCGGTCGGCCGGGTGCGCGTCCCAGTACGGCTTGAGGTAGTCCACCTCGGCGAGCACGAACTTGTAGTCCGGGTCGCGGCGCGCGGTCTCCAGGTGCTCGCGGACCAGATCGAACCCGGCGTGCTGGAACGCGGCGCGGAACTCGGCGGCGGCCGGGCCGGCGTCGTCCCACGTGGCCGTGTACGCGGCCTGGGTGTTCCACCACACCGGGTCGTAGTGGAAGTGCGAGATCATCCAGACGGTCCAGCCGGGCTCGGCCACGGTGACGGTGGCGTCGTGAGTGGCGTCGCCGGCGGTGACGCGTACCCGAATCTCGGTTTTTGGATCTTGATCGGTGGTTATCGGGACGTCGGCGGTGGTGCTGTCGGTGACGACCGAGCCCGACAGGCCGGGACCCTCGACGGTGACCTCGGTGCGGCCGGCCGGGTCCTCGAGCTCGACGCGCACGATCTGGCGAGCGGGGTCGCCGACGAACAACTCGGTGCTGGTCACGGCCACGATTCGCATGTCGTCCCTTTCAGCCTTTCACGGCGCCGGTGAGGCTGAACGCCCCGCCGAGCGCCTTGGACACCGCGGAGTACAGGAGGATCACCGGCACCGTGTAGAGGATCGAGAACGCGGCGAGCTGGCCGTACGCGACCTGCCCGTACTGGGAGAAGAAGGTGTAGATGGTCACCGAGGCCGGCTGCTTCTCCGGGCTGAGCAGCAGGATGAACGGAACGAAGAAGTTCCCCCACTGCAGCACGAAGGTGAAGATGAAGACGACCGTGAGGCCGGGGATCATCAGCGGCAGCACGATGCGGTGCAGCGACTGGAACCAGCCCGCGCCGTCGGTCCAGGCGGCCTCCTCCAGGTTGAGCGGCACGCCGTCCATGAAGTTCTTCATCATCCAGATGGCGAACGGCAGCGCGGACGCCGTCATGAACGCGACGGTCGCCCACACCGAGTCGACCAGGTTGAACCGGCTGTACATGGCGTAGACGGGCACCATGACCGCGGTGATCGGCAGGCCGGTGGCGAACAGGATGACGAGCAGGAAGCCGCGGCCGAACCGGCTGCGGTACCGCGACAGCGGGTACGCGGCGAACGTGGCCACGAGGGCCGTGACGATCGCCGTGCCGCCGGAGATGACCAGCGAGTTGAGCATCGGGCGGAACACGGTCTCGGGGGTGAGCACCTCGGAGAAGTTCACCAGCGAGAACTCGCCGGTCAGCTCCGCCGACAGCCCCGAGGCGGGCTGGACCGAGGCGATCAGCAGCCAGGTGAACGGGAGCAGGAAGCAGATCGCGATCAGCAGGAGAGCCAGGTAGGTCGCCAGACGCCGGGCCATCGGTCAGTCCTCCCATCGGATCAGCCGCAGGTAGATCGCGGAGAAGATGCCGCCGACGGCGAGCAGGACGAGCGCCATCGCGGTGCCGTAGCCGAGCTCGTAGAACTTGAACGCCTGCTCGTACATGTAGAGCGGGGTGGTCTGGCTGGCCGTGCCCGGGCCACCGCCGGTCATCACGAAGATCAGGCCGAACGCGGCCAGGGTCTGCAGGGTGATGAGCATGAGGTTGGTGACGATGGAGCGGCGGATCAGCGGCAGCGTGACGTGGCGCAGCTTCTGCCAGCGGGAGGCGCCGTCGATGGCGGCGGCCTCCAGCAGGTCAGGTGGCACCTCGGAGAGCGCGGCGTCGTAGACGAGCATGCTGAACGCGGTGCCCCGCCACACGTTCGCGAAGATGACCGCGACCATCGGCGCGGTGTAGAGCCAGTTCTGCGACATCCCGAGCGGCTGCAGCAGCTCGTTGAGCGTGCCGGTGCGGTAGAGGAAGGCGTACCAGCAGAAGCCGGCGACCGTCTCGGGCACGGCCCACGCGGCCAGCACCAGCCCGGTGACCGCCGTACGGGTGGCCCGGTTGCGGCCGCGCATCAGCAGCGCGATCAGCAGGCCGAGCGTGTTCTGGCCGATGACCGCCGAGCCGACCACGAACACCAGCGTGAGCAGGATCGAGTGCCAGAACGACGGGTCGTTCAGCAGCCGCTCGAAGTTGGCCAGCCCGATGAACTCGACCGCGCCGGTGCCGCTCAGCGCGGAGTTGGTGAACGCGGTGTAGACGCTCCACAGCATCGGGCCGGCGAAGAAGACCGTCAGCAGCAGCAGGGCCGGCAGCAGCGGGACGAGGTGGCGCAGGATGCGGCCGCGGTCCCGGCGGGGCACGCTCGTGGAACCGCGCACCGCCGGGGGCAGCGTCGGGGTCGTGGCCGTCACGCCTCAGCCGCTCACCTTGTCGGGGCCGACGGCGGCCTTGACCGTGTCACCGTAGGTGGCCATGGCCTGCTCAGGCGTCTGCTGGCCGGTCATCACCGCCTCCATGGCGACCTGGATGGCGTTGGAGACCCGCGGGTACTCCGGGTAGGCGGGCCGGAAGTGGGTGACCTGCACCAGATCGGTGAAGAACTTCAGCGTCGGGTTCGACTTCAGGTACCTCGGGTCCTCGGCCACGTCCTTGCGCTCGGCGATCTGGCCGGCCGCGATGTCGTACGCCAGCGAGTTCTCCTTGTTCAGCGCGAGGGTGACGTAGTCGAACGCGGCCTGCTTGTCCTCGGCGTGCGAACCGACCGACAGCACCCAGCCGCCGGACATGCTGGTCGAGCCGGGCGGCTGGCCGTTCTGGGTGGGCATCGGGGCCTGACCGAGCACGGTGGACCACTCGGGCCACGGCTTCGCGCCGGTCTCGATCCAGTTGCCGCTCTGCCACGAGCCGTTCAGGTCGATGGCGATCTTGTTCTCGGGAATGAGCTCGGAGTTGAGCCGGGTGCCGAAGTTCGGGTCGAGGGCGTCCTGCACCTCGGGGCCGAGCTTCTCGCCGTACACGGTTTTGATGAAGGTGAGCGAGTCGAGGAAGCCGGGCGTGTCGACCAGCCATTTCTTGCTGGACTCGTCGTAGAGGGTGTCGGCGGTGCCGTAGAGCAGCATCTCGAAGCCCTGCATGCTGGCGGCCTCGCCGGCGCCCTTGCCCGAGAAGACGTTCATCGGGATGACACCGGGCAGCTTCTGCTTGACCGTGCGCGCGGCCGTGAGCACGTCGTCCCAGGTCTTGGGCTGCCACGGCACCGGCAGCCCGGCCTTGGCGAAGAGCTCCTTGTTGTACCAGAGGGCGCGGGTGTCGGTGCCCATCGGCACCCCGTAGATCTTCCCGTCGAGGCCCTTCGCGGCCGTCTTCGACGCCTCGGTGAACTGGTTCCAGTCGGCCCACTTGGCGAGGTAGTCGTCGAGCGGGGTGAGGAATCCGGCCTGGATGTCGGTGTTCACCAGGAACGTGTCCTCGTAGAGGATGTCCGGTGCGGTGTTGGGGGACCGGTTCATCAGGGTGAGCTTGGTGTAGTAGTCGTTCTCGGACGCCTCGATCGGCAGCAGCTTCACGGTCCAGCCCTGGTGGGCCGCCTCGAACTCACCCTTGACCTTGTTCATCAGGTCGTCCATCTGGATGAACGTCCCGAACTTCTGGTACGCCACGGTGAGGGTCTTCGCTTCGCTGTCGCCGCCCGATCCGCCGGAGCACGCCGTGGCCGCGCTCAGGGTCAGGGCCAGCAGCCCGGCAAGGAGAGTTCTGGTGCGTCGTCGCATGCTCGTCTCCTTCGAGAGTGGTGCCCTCCTGATAGGTCTTCTGAGAACGTATACAGAGAAGCTAATCAATTAGTCTTGGCGCGGTCAACAGAGGGGACTTCATGCGGCAGCCCACCATGCGCGACGTCGCGAAGGCGGCCGGCGTCAGCCCGGCGACCGTCTCGCGGGTCGTCAACGACGAGCGCTACATCCGGCCCGAGACCCGGGCCGCCGTCGAACGCGCCATCGCCGAGCTCGGCTTCCACCGCAACGAGATCGCCCGCACGCTGCGGCCCGGCCAGACCACGAACACCGTCGCCCTGGTCATCGAGGACCCGGGCAACCCGTTCTGGTCGGCCATCATCCGCGGCGCCGAGGAGACCGCCCGCCGCCACCGGCACCTGCTCGTCGTCGGCAGCACCGGCCAGGACTACGAACGGGAACGCGACCTGCTGCGTGACCTCGTCCGCCGCCGGGTCGACGGGCTGCTCGTCGTACCCACCGCCCACGACCACCTCGACCTGCACCAGGAGCTGACCCGCCGGGCGCCCATGGTCTTCATCGACCGTGTCCCGCCGGGCGTGCTCGCCGACTCGGTCGTGCTCGACAGCTTCGGCGGCGCCCGCCGCGCCGTCGAGTACCTCGTCTCGGCGGGCTACCGGCGCATCGCGTTCCTGGGCGGCGACCCGGCCGTGCACACCGGCGCCGCCCGTCAGGCCGGCTATCGGCAGGCGCTCACCGACGCCGGCCTGCCGTGCGATCCGGCGCTGATCAGCCTGGGCAACCACACGGTCGCGGACGCGGCCCGGTCAGCCACCGCGCTGCTCACCGGAGCTGCGCCGGCCGACGCGGTCTTCGCCGACAACAACCGCATCTGCGTCGGGGTGCTGCACGCGGCCGCGGCGCACGGCAGCGACGTGGGGATCGCCGGCTTCGACGACGTCGAGCTGGTCGACCTGCTCCCGCGGCCGGTCGCCCTGATCACGTACGACGCGGTCGAGCTGGGCCGGCAGGCGGCGGCTCTGCTGTTCGACCGGATCGGCGGCAGCACCGCGGACGTACGCCGGCTGGTGCTCCCGACGACGCTGGTCCACCGCGGGCGCACACCCTGACAGCGGCGTGCCGGATGACGTCGCCGGGCTGCTCGCCTATCTGTTCGGGCTCATCGTTGTCTGTGGCGCAACGACCATGGCCGGAGCCGTGCTTGATCGTCATCTCGCGCTCACGGAAAGTGGTTGCTGTCAACGCAGTCAAGACAGGGGAACATCGACGTGACGAACCGCAAGATCGTGGCCGGGCTGTTCATCTCCGCCGACGGTGTGGTGGGCACCCCCGAGCAGTGGACTTTCGAGCACATGACCGACGGGGCCGGCGCGGTCATCGGCGGCCTGATCGCCGAGGCGGACACCATGCTGCTGGGCCGCCGGACGTTCGAGGAGTTCGCCGGCTACTGGTCCACTCAGGCCGGCCCGATGGCCGAAGCCATGAACGGCATCCGCAAGCTCGTGGCCTCCCGAACCCTGACCACGGCCGGTTGGAGCAACAGTGAAGTCCTCGACACCGGCCTGATCCACCTCAACTGCCGGATCGGGGCGTGACGCCATGTCCTTCCAGGCCTACCTCGACGCCGTCGAGGACAAGACCGGCAAGACCCCGCGCGCCCTGGTCGAGGAGGCCAGGCAGCGCGGTTACGACGCCGCCGACGTGAAGGCGGGCGTGATCATCGCCTGGCTCAACGACGAGTACGGCATCGGCCGCGGACACGCCATGGCGCTGGTCCACGTGATCAAGAAAGGGCCGCGGATCAGCACCAAGCACGTCGGGACGAGCGGCTCGCACCGCGATGCCACGGACATGCTGTGGCTGGACGGCAGAGCGAGCAGGCCGGCCTGACGCTGTCGGCCCCACACCGGCGCAGATCGGAATCCGGGCGGAGCGCCATGGTGAGGGCGCCCCGCCCAGATCACGGTTCAAGCTTTAGTAATCCTCGTCGAGGGTGACAGCGTGCCAGTTGGAGGACTCGCACAGCCGCCGGCCCAGCGTCGAGGAACCGTTCCAGTAGAACTCGACGCAGGCGTGGACCTTGACAGTTTGAGCGGTGGTCCGGGCGGCAACCCCGACCTTGTAATCGACCCAGCCCTTGCCCTGCTGATTCCTCACCTGATTGGTGCAGCTCTTGCTCGAGCTGTAGCTCCACGGTGCGGATCCGGGCTTGTCGAGCTCGGCCCGCATGGTGATCTTGCAGGTGGTGGTCGTCGCGGTGACGCTCTTACCGAGGATCAGGCTCGCATTGAGCTGAATGGAGTTGTCGGAGGGGCCGTCAGGATACGTCCGGTCGTCGAAGCAGAGACCGATGAGATTGTCGCCGCTGCCCGCCAGGGCCCCACAGCCCCTCTGCCACGCCTGCGCCGGCGACGGCGCGGCCAGCATCGCAGCGATCAGCGCGATGGAAGCCGCCAGTATCCTGAAAATCTTCAAGAGGATGTACCTCCGCTCTGAGTGAGCAACTCACCCGAATGTGTCCTCAGGCGGTTGCGCGCTCCCCCCGTGGGAGCGGTGTGATCGTATCGATAGAGGATCATGAAAGTGGCCCCGAGCGAAGTTCTGTCGTGCTCCGGACAGCGCGCCGACCCCTGCCCGAAGCCGAGCCGGCGGCGCGATCAGATTGTTGGCGCCGGCTGCGTCGGCCAGGTTCAAGCTGCGGGGAGGCGAAAGCTTAAAGATTGGCGACGTTCGATGTAGCGTGGGAGCGCTCCCGTATCGCGTCCGCCAGTCTGCTCAAGGAGCTGAACATGTCGCGAAGGCGTCGTCGCCCGGCCACCACGCTGGCCGGCCTGCTCGTTCTGGCCCTCTCCGCCCTGCTGCTGACCTCGGTGCCGGCGGCCGGCACCGCCGCCGACGCATCCCGCAGCCACGCGGTGCCACTCAGCGAGCTGACCGTGGTGACCGAACAGGTGGCTTCCGGTCTGCAGCGCCCGATCGCGATCACCGGGCTGCCGGACGGCCGGATGCTGATCGCGGAGAAGAACGGCACCGTCCGCGCCTACCACCCGGACACCGGCCTGGCGGCCGAGCCGGTGCTCGACCTGTCCGCCCGCATCGACACGTCGGACAACGAGCGCGGCCTTCTCGGCATCACGCCCGCGCCGAACTTCGCACGGACCGGCATCCTCTACGTGGCCTACACGAGCCTGCCGGCCGGCGCGCTGACCCTGGCGCGACTGCCCCTCCGCGCCCCGGAGCGGCTGCAGGTGCTGCTCACCCAGGAGCACGCCGAGTACGGCAACCACAACGGCGGACAGGTGGCGTTCGGCCGCGACGGCTACCTCTACTGGTCCACCGGCGACGGCGGCCACGCGAACGACCCGTTCAAGGCCGGCCAGGACCTCGGCACCCTGCTCGGCAAGATCGTGCGGATCGACGTCAACCGCGCCTGCGGCGCGAAGCCCTACTGCGTGCCCGCCGGCAACCCCTTCATCCGTACGCCGGGCGCGCGCCCGGAGATCTGGCTCTACGGGCTGCGAAACCCGTGGCGGTTCTCCGTCGACATCGACAATTCGCTGTGGATCGGTGACGTCGGCCAGGGCCTGGTTGAGGAGATCAACCACATCCGCCCGTGGCAGGGCGGGGCGAACCTCGGCTGGTCCTGCAAGGAGGGCACTCCGGTGTTCGACCAGGAGCAATGCCGGCCGGGCGTGCGATACGTGGACCCGGTCTTCGAGTACGAACACTTCCTCACGGAGAGCTGCTCGGTGATCGGCGGCGTGGTGTACCGAGGGTCCCGGACCCCCGAGGCGCGGGGCACCTACGTCGCGAGCGACTACTGCGCACCTCGTGTGTACGCCGTGCGCCCCCACCGCGACGGCAGCTACGAGACCGCCACGATCGGCAACTTCCCCACCCAGCCGACCGCGATCGGCGCCGACGTGCACGGCGAGCTGTACGTGCTCAGCGACTACCCGGGATGGTTGAGCCGGGTGCGGTTCGAGCGAGTCCAGCCGGCAACCCGCTGAACCCTCTTCCCACCTGTCCGCCCGGGCCGTAATGCCCGGGCGGCACCGCGCGGTGCGCGATCGGATCATCGGAGTGGGTACACCGTCGCTCGTCCGGTGGCCCTCGGTGGTCGCGGCGTGGACGGCCACACGAGGGCCGCGTCCTCGACGCATTTGGCCAGCTCGGCCACGGCCTCCGCCTGGTCGATCTGGCGCAGGCCGGCGCGGATCTCGAGTGCCTCCAGCCGGACCCGGACGGTCTGCGCGGTGGCGACGCGATCGTCGAGCCCGTCGGACTTCAGCAACTGACCCGCGATGGTGGTGGCGAGGGAGCACACCGCCGCGGCAGCGCACAACAGCTGCCACGCCGGCGAGGACAGCCCGAACGTGCCGGTCAGCCACGCGGCGAACGGTTTGCCGCCGAACGCCGGCGCCGCGGTCAGCATGGTGGCGAGCGCGGACCCGACGACGGTGACGTTCGTCAGGAGGCGCCGGCGGGAGCACGCCGACCGCAGATAGGCGTCGGCGCGTTCGCGGAGATCACGAATGGTCGTCATGAGGTCGGCGGGTGCCCCGGCGACAACGTCGAGCCGTGCCGTCATGGTCCAAGTCCTTTCCTCCGGTCTTCGGGTTGCCTCATCCGAGGACTTGGCGGCCCGGTCGTGTAGGCCGATACTGCGTGGCCCGGGCTGCGGGGCGCCTGAGCCGGGCGTCCTCCGCGGCGCGGGTGACGCGCCCGGGCACGGCCGGGTCCCGTCGCCGTCGGCGCCCATGACAGCGGGACCGTGTCCCGGGTGAGCCGGGACGAGTGCCGGATCGGGCAGGACATTCACACTGGAAGGCGCCGCCGGACGGGCACAGACTGTCGGGGTGAGGATCGCCCGGTTCGGTGCGGCAGCAGCGGCGGCGGCTTCGGTTGTCGTGGTCGCTGTCGCGTGGCGGAAGATCGCCCGGCCCAGCGAGGAGACCTGGTTCTTCGCGCCGGAGCCGTTCACCGGACCGGTCTTCGTCCTCGCCTGCGGTGTGCTGGCCCTGGTCTGGGCGATCACCGGCGCGATCCTGGCCGCCGTGCGCCCGCGCAACGCGATCGGCTGGCTGGTCCTCGGTGTGGGCATGTCGCAGGCGCTGGCGGTGTGCATCACCGCGTACAGCGGCTATGGCCTGCTGGGCAGCTCGCCGTCGTGGGGCGCCTACTTCGGGCCGGCGCTCTACCTGCCCGGCTGGTTGATCCCGCCGACGTTGCTGCTGGCCCTCTATCCCGACGGCCGGCTGCCCGGCGTGTGGTGGCGATGGCCGGTCGGTACGGCGATGGTGTCGATCGTCGTACTGATGCTCTGCATCCCGTTCCCGGTCGTCGATCCGGTCGCGGCCGGCGGCTGGGGCATGGTGCCGCGCTTCCCGCAGCGGCTGGCCGACGTCCTGGTTCCCGGTCCGCGCGTCTACGACCTGGGCGTCTTCCTCTCGACCGACGTGGACGCCAGGATCCCCGCCCTGCCGCCCGCGTGGGCACAGTGGAGCCGGATCAGTTCCTGGACGTTCACGCCTCTGCTCGTCCTCTCCATGATCATTATCTGGGTCGGCACGGTGCTGCGGCTCGTCCGCGCCCCGTTTCCCCGCCGCCAGCAGCTGGTTCTGCTGGTCTGCATGGTGATGCCGTTCCTGGCCGCGTCGTTCTTCGTGACCGCCAGTTTCGCCAATGTGCTGATGCTGCTGCCGCTGCTGCTCGTTCCCATCGCGGTGGCGGTCGGCGTTCTCCGGTATCGCCTGTTCGGCATCGAGACGGTGCTGCGGCGCGGACTGGTCTACGGCATGTACACGGCGGTGGTGGTGGCCGCCTACCTCGGGGTCACGGCTGCGGTCGGCACAGTCGTGGGCGCCGCGCTGGACAGCCGGCCGCTGCCGGGTGTGATGGCTGCCGCGGCCGTGGCGGTCGCGCTGGCGCCGGCGCGCGATCGGCTGCAGCATGCCGCCGACCGGCTGTTGTACGGACAGCGCCGCGATCCGATTCAGGCGCTGACCTCGCTGGGCGAGCGGATGGCCGGGACCGGGCAGGGCGATCTGTTGTCGGCCGCGCTCACCAGCGTCGCGGCTGCGGTGCACGCGCCGGGCGCCAGCCTGATCGGCCCCGACGGCAGCCGGCTCGCCGGCGTAGGCGCCGAGGAGCCGGCGCAACCGACCCTGAGCCTGCCGCTGCACTTCGGTGGCACGGCGCTCGGCGAGGTACGGGTGCTGCCCCGCCGGCCCGGCGAGGTCTACACCAGCGCCGACGTACGGCTGCTCGCGGTGCTCGCGCTGCAGGTGGCGATGGTGGTCCAGGCCTACCAGCTGACCGAGCAGTTGGAGGCGGAGCGGGACCGGGTGGTCACGGCGGCCGAGGCGGAACGCGACCGGCTCCGCGTGGACCTGCACGACGGGCTCGGTCCGTCGCTGTCCGGCATCGGGCTCGGGCTGGAGGCTCTCGCTGACACCGACCGCAGCCCGCTGTTGCGCCGCATCCAGAACGAGGTGGCCGTCGCGCTGGCCGACGTTCGTCGCATCCTCGACGACCTGCGACCGGCCGCACTGGACACGATGACGCTGTCCGAGGCCATCCGCCGGCACGCCGCCACGGTGTCGTCGAAGGTTCCGGTGGTGTTCGACGCGTCCGCTCTGCCGAGCCTGCCGGCCGATGTGGAGAACGCCGCCTATCGGATCACCACCGAGGCGCTGACCAACGTCGCCCGGCACGCCGACGCCCGGCACGTCAGGGTGAGCATCGCCGCTCCGGACGGCGCCCTCTGCATCGTTGTGGCCGACGACGGGCACGGCACCCGGTCGGCCGTCGCCGGCATCGGGCTGACCTCGATGCGCCGCCGTGCGGAGAACCTGGGCGGACGCTTGGAGATCAACTCGGGAAGCGCCGGCACCACCGTCACCGCCACGCTGCCCCTGGAGCCGTCATGACCGATCCCGTACGGGTTGTTCTCGCCGACGACCACCCGATGTTCCGCTTCGGCCTCATCTCCGCCATCGCCACCAACCCGGAGATAGAGATCGTCGGTGAGGCGGCCGACGGCCGCGCCCTGCTGGCCCTGGTCGAGGAGACCGGTCCGGACGTGGTGATCACCGATCTGACCATGCCGGGCCTGGACGGCGCGGCGGCCACCCGCGCCATCCTCGCCCGGCACCCGGAGATCAAGGTTCTGGTGCTGACCATGCACGACGAGAACCAGGCGCTGATCGGCGCGCTGCGCGCGGGCGCCCGCGGCTACCTGCTGAAGGGCGCCGACCGTACGGAGATCACCCGGGCGATTCTGGCGGTCGCGGCTGGTGAGTCGGTGTACGGCACCGGCGTCGCCCACCGCATCAGCGACTTCTTCGTCGGCGCGGACCAGGACCGGGCGGCGACGGTGTTCCCGGAGCTGACCGACCGGGAACGGCAGGTGCTGAAACTCGTCTCGGCCGGATGCGGCAACCACGACATCGCGCGTCAGTTGTCGCTGTCGGAGAAGACCGTGCGCAACCATGTCTCGGCGATCCTGTTCAAGCTGCACGTGAGTGACCGGGCCGCGGCGGTCGCCAAGGCACGCGACGCGGGGCTCGGCGATCCACGATGAAACGGCTCGTGCTCGCCGTCGTCGCCGGTGTCCTGCTGTCCTGTCTCGCGTGCGCTCGTCCGCAGGCGATGCAGTTTCCGGCCGGCACCACCATGCATCGGCTGCAGCAGAGCGGGCAGATCCGGATCGGGGTGAAGTCGGACCAGCCCAGCCTCGGGTTCCTCAACCCGGCGACGAACCACTACGAGGGTTTCGACATCGAGATCGCGACCATCGTGGCCGCGGAGCTCGGTCTGAGCCGCAAGCGGATCACGTTCGTGACCACGACGTCGAAGGTTCGGGAGACCTATCTGATCGACGGGCGCGTCGACATCGTCGTCGCCTCGTACTCGATGAACGATCAGCGGCGCGCCCTCGTCGGACAGGCCGGTCCGTACTTCCGGACCGGCCAGCAGCTACTGGTGCGGCGGGCCGACCGGCACGTCATCAGCGGGCCGGACCAGATCGGCCGGCGCACGGTCTGCTCGGCCAGCGGCTCCACCTCGATAGACAAGTGGGAGCAGTTGTACGGCACCGTCCCGGTCGCGGAGCTGACCTACACCAAGTGTGTCCAGCGTCTACTGACCCGCTCGGTCGACGGCGTCACCACGGACGGCGTGGTGCTGCTCGGCTACGTCGCTCAACTCCCGACGAAGCTGGCTGTGGTGGGCCCGGAGTTCTCCGACGACGCGTACGGGATCGGCTATCCCAAGGGCGACCGCGCGTTCTGTGAGTTCCTCAACGGCGTCATCGCGAAAGCCGAGCAGGACGGCCGCTGGAGCAGGGCCTTCCACGAGACCTTGGGCCGAGCCGGGGTACGTGCTCCGGCCAAACCGGCACTCGAACCCTGCCGGGACTGACCGGTGGTGGCCGCCGCCGGGGCCGGTCAGCAGCCGGTGCGCTCGGTGGACAGCGCGATGTCGTCGATCCAGAGGTCGAACCGTTTCGGCGTGGTGCCGCCCTGGTAGAGCTGCCAGCCGATCTTCACGGTGTTCACCGCGGGCAGGAGGAACGGCACATCGTTGCCGCCATGCTCGGTAGTGGAGGCGGTCAGCTCCGGGTTCGCCCGGCCGTCGATCCACACGGCGACGCGGTTGTCCGCCGGGTCGAGCATCCATTCGAAGCACTGCCAGGTGTCCTCGACGACCGGGGCCGACTCGCGCCAGTTCGTCCAGTCGCCGGTGGGCCCGCCGTCGGCGCCGACACCCCAGAAGATGCCGGGGACGGTGGGCGCGTACTGTCCGCCGATCGGGCGGACGATCTCCGGGCTGCCGGTGCCGGTCGCCTCGACGAGCGTGAAGTGCGCCCAGTCGGGGGCGGTGGGGAAGGCGTCGACGCGCAGGCGCATCCGGCCGAAGAAGCGGTTGCCGGGCGCGGCGAAGTCGTCGACGGTCAGGAAGGCACGGCCGTTGTCGACGGTGCGGATGTGCAGCACCTTGTTGCCGTGGCGGGCGCGCTCCACGGTGAGGGTTCCGTTGCGGGTGTCGACGCCCCAGTTCAGCGTGCTGGGACCGCCGGTCGGCAGCCGGTCGAAGTCTTCGCAGAAGAGCAGGTCGCGCGTGCAGTGGTCGCGGTGGCCGGCTTCTGCCGGTCCGGCCATGGCGCCGAGCATCAGGGCGGTGGTGATGGTGGCGAGCAGCTTCCGCATGGTTCTCCTCACAGGTCTGGGAGCGCTCCCAAATCATCGCAGGTCGTCGATTTATTGCAAGCCTGGATGACGCGGCGGCTCTGACCGGCGGTGTTGCCGGTCGGAGCCGCCGTGGTGCTAAGTCACGGCCGGATGTCGGCCCAGCTGCCTTTGTCGCGGACGTCGGTCAGCTTGATCCCGTCGAGGACCTTCCGCATCTCTGCTGGCGAGAGGCTGCCGGCGTTGCTCGCCACCTCGACGGTCACCTTGCCGTCCTCGAGGCGGCTGCAGAGGTTCGCGATGCACCCGGGCTCGGCCGGCTTCGGGTCCTCGGACACCATGATCTGGAACGCGCCCCACATCATGTTGTCGTACGGCCCCAGCAGCCCCTTCTTGGGCAGCCCTTTCTTGGCGAACAGCACACCGCTGTGCTCGGTGTCGCTGGTCCCGCCGAACCCGTCGAGGCTGCCCGTCGTCTGCTCGCCCACGGCGAACAGTTGATAGCCGGCCGGGATGTAGCTGAGGGTGAACGGCGCCTTGGCCGGCCGGGCGGCGGCCCCGGTCAGGCCGCCGGCCGTTGCCTCGAGCTGCTGCATCGTCGGCAGGTCGGCCTGTTCGGCGATGCTTTCCAGCACCGCCCAGGCGTTCGGGGCGTACTCCCAGGCCAGCGTCTTCTGCGACGGCCCGTGCCCGATCTGGCGCTCGCTCTTCAGCGCCCGGTGCCCGGCCACGGTGGAGTTCGCGCCCCCCAGCTTCTGCGCGGCGTACGCGCCGGGCCGGTAGACGGTGAGGCGCGCGGACAGACTCGGGCCCGTCAGCGACTCGTGCCGGCCGACGATGCGGCTGTCCGTCCCGTCGACGAGCACCGAGGCGATCTGGTAGGCGTTGGACGCCACGATCGGGTCCTGCACGTGGACCGGCCCGACCGAGTACGCGGAGAACGTGAACTCGAACGGGTCCGCCAGCAGCGGACCGGCCGCGGCTCTCGTGACGGCGGGCGGGTTCGCTGCCGGGGCCGTTGCGGTGCCCGTCCGCTGTGCCGCCGGCACCGAGACGGCCGTCGCCACGGCCACGCCGGCCACGGCCACCATCGCCAGTCCGGCCGCCGCGAATCCCGTCCGGCGCCGCCGCTGCTCCCGCCGCCCGGAGGCGACGATGTCATCGACGCTCACTCGTACCGGCGGACCGTCCTCGGTCATGACATCCACCACCTCATGCACGTGCACTGCCGCACACCTCCGCATCGCTCAGTTCGATCTGCTCGGCCGCCAGCAGGTCGCGCAGCCGGCCCAGCCCGCGCGAGACCTGGCTCTTGGCGGTGCCGAGACTGCAGCCCAGCACCGTCGCCGTCTCCTCCTGCGACAGCCCCAGGTAGTACCGCAGCACCAGCGCGGCCCGCTGCCGCGGCGGCACCTCCCGCAACGCCGCCCGCACGTGCAGATGCTCGTCGCTGACCGACGCGGGGTCGTGCAGCGGCACGTCGGGCATGGCGTCACCGGCTGCCCGCTCCCTGCGCCAGGGGCGTCGCGTCTCGTCGATCGCGGCCCGGTACACCATCGTCTTGACGTACAGGTCCGGTCGGTCGAGCCGGCGCCACCGCGGGTACAGCTTGGCCAACGCGGTCGCGACCGCGTCCTCCGCCGTGTGCCAGTCCCCGCAAGTCACGTACGCCAGATTGCGCAGCGGCACCAGCTGCGCGGCGACGAACTCACGGAAGGCTCTCTCCTCGTCCGCTTTCACAGCGGTAGAACGGTCCGTCGCCGCCCGAACGTTGCACGCTCCAGCAAAGTCATCGCCCGCATCATGGCACCGGATCGCATCGAAAAGGCCGCGACGCTGAACAGCCGCATCGGCCTGCGGATGACCGCCCGCTCTGCCGGAAAACAGTGATCGCCGAGGTCGTGACCCCGGCGATTCGTGTCTTCGATTGGTGTCCGAGGGGGGACTTGAACCCCCACGCCCTATACGGGCACTAGCACCTCAAGCTAGCGCGTCTGCCATTCCGCCACCCGGACTTGCTGACGAAGAACTTAACAACCCGCCTCCCGGCCCCGCAGGCCAGGGGGGTCGTTTCGCCGCCCGGCCGGGCGTGATATTGCAGGCCTCAGCCCCGCAGGCGCTCCAGGCCGTCGAGGATCAGGTCGAGGCCGAAGGCCAGATCCGGCTCGCCGGGATGATTGCCGGCGCCGACCAGCCGGGTCATCTCGGCCATGTAGGGAAACTGGCCGCCGGCCAGCATGTGCAGGTGCGCCGACGCCACCTCCGCATAGTCGGCCTCAGCGATCGGGAAGCTGAGTTTGCGCAGCGTGAACCCGTAGATGTAGCTGTCCATCGTGTTCCACGCGTAGTCCGTCAGCTGCCATGAGAACCCTGCCTCCCGCAGCGCGCCCAGTGTGAAGTCGATGTAGCGCAGCATCGCCGGCCCGGTGTTCGTGCGGGACATCAGCAACGCCGGCGCCCAGGGATGGCGCATCAGGACCTGGTGGGCGGTGGCGCCGCGGGAACGCATCGCCTCCTTCCAGCCGTCGGCGGTCGAGGGCAGGGTGATCTCGCCGATGACCAGGTCGACGATGCCGGCGAGCACGGCGTCCTTGTTGGCGACGTGCCGGTACAGCGACATGGCCTCGACGCCGAGCTCCTGGCCGAGGCGGCGCATGGTCAGCGCGTCCGTGCCGCCCGCGTCGGCCAGAGCCAGGGCGGCTCGCAGGACACGGTCGCGGCTCAGTGGCTCGCGGGTGGGTGTCATCCATGTCTCCGGATTCGGGCTTGCGTTCTTGGGCGACCCTACCGCACGCTTGCTTACGTCGTAAGCTTACAACGTAAGCAGGAGGGTGGGAGACCCATGAAGGCGCTCGTCCAACTCGGATTCGGGACACCGGGCAGGCTTGAGCTGTGCGACGTCGCGACGCCCGCGCCCGGCCCGGGGGAGGTGCTCGTCCGGGTCCACGCGGCCGGCCTCAACGCGGCGGACCGGCTGATGCTGCGCGGCGAGCCGTTCGCGATCCGGGCCGGTGCGGGCGGCCTGCGCCGGCCGCGGCCGGGCTTCGTGACCGGCAGGGCCTTCGCCGGCCGCGTGGAGTCGGTGGGCTCGGGGGTCGACGATCTCCGGGCTGGTGACGAGGTGTTCGCCGAGGGAACCGGCGCGATCGCCGAGTTCGCCCGGGTCCGAGCGCGCCTCGCGGCGCCCAAGCCGGCCACCATGACCTTCATCGAGGCGGCGGCCCTTCCGCTGGGCGGCACGACAGCCCTCCAGGAGGTACGGGACGCGCTCCGTGTCCGGGCCGGTCAACGGGTGCTGATCACCGGCGCCTCGGGCGGGATCGGCACGTTCGCGGTGCAGATCGCCGCCGCGAGAGGTGCCCGCGTCACGGCTGTCTGCGCGGGCCGCAACGCCGAGCTGATGACCTCGCTCGGCGCCGAGGCGGTCGTCGACTACGAGACGACGACGGCACCGGGCGAGGGATACGACGCGATCCTCGACCTGGCCGGCAACTACCCGCTTCCGGTGCTGCGCAACGCCCTCGCGCCCGGCGGCGTGCTGGGCCTGTCGGTCGGCACCGGCGGCCGCTGGCTCGGTCCGGCCCGGCGCATCCTGGCGGCGAAACTCACCACCCGCCGGGCGCGCAGCCTGGTCGCCCGGCCCGGCCGCGGCGACCTGATCGCGCTCGCCGCCATGGTCGAGGAGAAGCAGGTCCGGCCGGTCATCGACCGGGTGTACCCGTTCGCCGAGGCCGGCGCCGCGATGGACCACATCGACCGGGGCCGCGTCGCCGGCAAGATCGTGGTGGAGGTCGCCGGTGACGGATCGTCGTGATGGCGGCAGTCCGGTGCGGACCCCGGCGGCCCGGCGCCGGGGCGTACTGATCCTGTAGTCGCGTCGGCGGCCTGGAGTGGCTGCCGGGCCGCGCGGTTTGGCGTACCCCGAAAGGTGTTGGGGTTGGCCCGGCGCTGCAAGAATGCGGGGATGGAGGATGTGCGCAACATCTCAGACGATGACATGCGGGCCAGCCGCGGCATGAGCCGGCGGTTGTTCTTCGGCCGGACCCTCGGGGTGGCCGGGGCGGCCGGCGTGCTGTTGGCGCTCACCGGCTGCCCGGGCGGCGACGGGGATGACGACGACGGCGGCGACGACGAGGGTGACGACGACTGAGCGAGCGGTTACACCTCGGCGGGTGACGGGAAGGCGGCGCGCGGCTGGCCGCCGGACCACCACATGCCGATCGCGAGCGCGGCGGTGGCCTCCAGGTAACCGGCGCGGGCCAGGCCGCCGCACGCGGCCGGGACGCAGCCGATCGAGCTGATCAGCGTTTCGATGACGGCGGCCGCGGCGGGATGGTCCGTGCAGTACGGGACGGTCAGCGGCACGTTCTCGAACATCGGTGGGCGCAGCGTCCAGATGCTGACGTGGCACAGGTTGAACGCCTTGACCACGTGCGCGCCGGGGGCCGCGGCCGCCAGCTGCCGCGCGCCCGATCCCGGGTCGAGCATCAGGCCGTCGCCGGTCGGGCTGATGGCGTTGGTGCAGTCGATGACGGTGCGGCCGGCAAGGCCGCCGGCCAGTTGCGGGGCGACCGTCGCGGGGACGGCCAGGAGGACGGCGTCGCCGTGGCGGGCCGCGTCGTCGAGGCTGCCGTGGCCGGCGGCGCCGACGGATTCGGCGGTCAGCTTCGCCTTCCGCGGATCACGGCCGCCGATCAGTACGTCGTGCCCGGCCGTGGTCCAGGCGCCACCGAGTGCCGCCGCCATGCCGCCCGTTCCGAGGATTCCTATCTTCATGCGGCGACGGTAGGCAGGCCGATGGACACCGAATGGTGTCCGACGGCTCGGGGAGGATGGCGGGCATGGACGAGTACACCGCCGACTGTCAGGCTCGCGTGGCGTTCGAGGTGCTCGCCAACCGGTGGGACAGCGTGGTGGTGTTCACACTCGCCGCCCACGGTCCGATGCGGCCGGCCGTGCTGCGCACTCGGATCGGCGGGATCAGTGCCAAGGTGCTCAACGACGCGCTGCGCCGGCTGGAGTACAACGGGCTGGTGGCGCGTCAGCCGTACGCGGAGGCGCCGCCCCGCGTCGACTACGAGCTGACCGAGGCGGGCAGTGCGCTGCTGGAACCGATGCGGGCGATGGGCGCCTGGGCGACGCGGTACGCCGGCGCCGTCCTCGACGCCCAGCAGCGGTATATGGCGTGAGATTGTCGTACCCCTCGGGCAGAGTGCCGGGGGTGACCACCCGTACCGCTCCTGACCTCCCGGCCGCGGCCGCCGCCCCCGGTGACCTGGGTCGATGGCTGCCCAGCTATCTGGCGCTCGCCGCGATCTGGGGCACCAGCTTCCTGTTCATCAAGGTCGGCGTCCGCGAGCTGCATCCGCTGTGGCTCACCTTCGGCCGGGTCGCCGCCGGTGCGCTGATCCTGCTGGCCGTGCTCGCCGTCACCCGCGACCGGCTGCCACGCGACGCCCGGCTGTGGGGGCACCTGATGGTCGTCGCGCTGCTCGGGGTGGTGCTGCCGTTCACCCTGTTCGGGTTCGGCGAGCAGCGGGTGTCGTCGGTGCTCGCCGGCATCTGGAACGCGGCGACGCCACTGGTCGCGCTGCCGCTGGCGGTGCTGGCCTTCCGCACCGAGCGGATGACCGTGCGCAAGGCGGCCGGCATCGGCATCGGCTTCGCCGGGGTGCTGGTCGTGCTCGGCGTGTGGCGTGGGCTGGGCGGTTCCCAGTTCACCGGGCAGCTCATGTGTTTCGGCGCGGCGATGTGTTACGCGGTCGCCATTCCGTACCAGAAAAAGTTCATCGCCGGCCGCGCCGGCAGCGGGGTGTCGATGGCGGCCGCCCAGCTGCTGGCGGCACTGGCCCAGCTCGTCGTGGTGGCCCCGCTGCTGGCGGGAGCGCCGCCCGACCCGGCGGGGCTCTCCACCGATGTGCTGCTGTGCGTGCTGGCGCTCGGCGCGCTCGGCACCGGTGTCGCGTTCGTGCTCAACTTCCAGGTGATCCGGTTGGCCGGCGTCAGCACGTCGACCTCGGTGACCTATCTGATGCCGGTGGTCGCGACCCTGGTCGGCGTGACGATCCTGCACGAGCACCTGCACTGGAACCAGCCGGTCGGCGCGGTGATCGTGCTCGTGGGGGTCGCCGTCTCCCAGGGCCTGCTGTCCCGGCGACCAGGCAGCCGGAGCGGCCCGGATCAGCCGGGCTGACCGGCTTCGATGGCTGTGGCGCTGGCTGGCATGATTCCGGTGGTGTCGCGACGCCTCCTTGCCACTGTGGCCGTCCTGTTCCTGACCGCCTCGTGCAAGCTTCCCGCCGGCGACCCGGGCGGGTGGACCGCCGACACCAAGGGCCGCACCGGGCTGAGCAAGGTCCCGGCCACCGATCTGGGCTTCGTCCGGCACGGCAACACGGTCGACTGGCCGGCCGCCTCCGACTGGGTGCCTCCGGGCAGCGGCCTGCGCGCCCTGCTGCCGACGGCGGACTGCGTGCTGGCCCTCGGCGACTACCAGAACGGTCACCGGGCGGTGACCGCGAACTGGACCGGCCCGTCCACCTGCGACCGGCTCCGGCTGAGCCCGGCTCCGGACCGGTCGGGCAGCAGCGGTGACGGCCCGCCGGACGCGGTCGGCGGCTGGCCCGGCGGTGGGATCAGCGCCGACGCGGCGATCGTGCAGCCCGACGGCACCATCCTGGCCGCCGCATCGGACGGGCTGAGCGCTTACCGCAACGGGCAACGGCAGGAGCTCGCGCGAGCCGACCTGTCCACCGTCGGTTTCGAGGGCAACGGATCCCGCAGCCTGGTCCGTGGCCTGGCCCGGACCAACAGCGGGCGGATCATCGTCAACGCGGACCTGACCACCTCGATCGGGCCGCCACCGGCGGTGCTGATCTCCGGCAACGGGGGGAGATCGCTGCGCCGCGCCGACCTTCCGGCCGGGCCGCGGTCCGACAGCCGGCAGCTGCTGGCCGTGCTCGCCGCCGACGGCGACACGGTCGTGGCGATCGGATACGGCTGGCCCCGCGTCGGCGCGTGGCGTTCGTCCGACGGCGGCCGCACCTGGGAGGTGTCCACCATCGACGGCCTGCCGCAGCACCTGATGCTGACGCGGCTCGTGCGAGCCGGCGGGCAGTGGCTCGCGTTCGGTGCGGTGGATCGGACCGAAGCCGGCGAGCAGGACGCCCCATATGTGCTGACCAGCGCCGACGGGCTCACCTGGAAGCCGGGCGGAACCACCGGGATGGGGGCCGGCCGGGTCTCCGACGTCACCGTCGACCAGTCCGGGACGGTGCTGGTGACCGGCGTGATCGACGACTCCCGCCCGGGCGCCGACGACTACTGCGGGGTGCTGTGGGCCGGCGACGGCTCCGCGCCGTGGCAGCGCGGCGAGCTGGGCTGCAGCGACTCACCGCCGCAGGCGATCACCACGCTGCGCGACGGCCGGGTGCTCATCGCCGGCAACCGGGACGTGTGGCTGCGTGGCTGAGGGCGCCGCGGGTCAGTCGCCCTTCATGTAGAGCACGTCCGCTCGCCGGCTGGTCGAGACGTCCCGGAAGAAGCGGCGCACCACGCGGTGGGCCCGGCGCGCCGACACCTTGCGGGTGATCGCGCGGCTCTCGTACGTGTAGGAATGCGACCGGCTGCGAAGCCGGCGCAGCCTCGTGCTCTGCACGACGCGATTCAGCTCGGCGATCCGCTGCTGCCCGAGCCAAGGCTGGTCCGGCTCGACGAGAGCGTCCAGCGTCTCCGGCAGCTCGGGTGGATTGCCGGTCGCCACGCGAAATGCCGCCCACGTCGCCTCGTCGAGGACACCCGCCCACGTCATCGCCGGGTTCCGGAGATGCACGAGAAGGGGGAGGAAGCGGCTCTCGGAAGGGATCCGCTTGAGATCGCCGTTGGTTCTGACCCAGCCGTTTCCCCAGGCGTCGTTGAACCGGAGGACGACGAAGCGCGGCGTGCCGAGCGTCTCCGGCGGGGCGCCGGCGCGGCGGCGGTAGACGGCCGACGGGTGCGGCGGATCGAGCGGCACCACCTTCAACTCGTCGGGATGGATCGGGCCGAGCCGTGCCGATAGGCGGACGTAGGTGTCCCACCCCCTGCTCGGCACGACGGTGACGCTCCAGTCGAACACGGCGCTGCTGGAACGGTTCGACACCCGGACCGACCGGGGATCGCGTGTTCGGGCCTCCCGTCGTCGGAAGAGGTCGCGAAACCGCGGCCGTGAATCCGAGCTGTGCGGTTCGGCGGTGTCACCGGCAGTCTGTTCGTCCCACGCCGCCCACGCCGTGACCTTGAGAGCCTCCGCCCGGTGCTCCGCATGGAGAAGACCCGCCTGGCTCTTCGTGAACTGCCGGTAGGCGAAAACCACGGCGACAACGGTGCCGAACCCGGCGGCCCAGTCACCGAGCGAACCGACCACATCCGCGTCGAACCCGTCCGGACCCCGGCGGGTCAGAAGCAGGAAGATCTGGAGCACCGCGACGCCGGCGAGGACCGCCACCGTGATCACCGCGCCGGTCGGCCAGCGCCGGCCCTCGGGAGACTCGTTCATCGGGGCCGGGCCAGCCCGAGGTCGTAGGCGACGATGGTGGCCTGCACCCGATCGCGGGCGCCGAGCTTCGGCAGCAGGGCGTTGACGTGCGCTTTCACCGTGCCGGCGGCGATGCCCAGGGCCTCGCCGATCTCGGCGTTGGACAGGCCGGTGGCCAGGTGGGTGAGCACGTCACGCTCGCGCGGGGTGAGCCGGGCCAGGCGCGGGTCGTCGGGGCGGGCCGAACTGACCGCGCCGGTCGCGAACGCGTCGATCAGCCGGCGCGTCACCGCGGGGCTGAGCATCGCCTCACCGGCGGCGACCACGCGGATCGCGGCCACCAGCTCGGCCGGGTCGGAGTCCTTCAGCAGGAAACCGGAGGCGCCGGCGCGCAGCGCCTGAAAGACATAGGCGTCCTGGTGGAACGTGGTCAACACCAGCACGCGAGGCGGATCATCACCGGCGGTCAGCCGCGCGGTCGCGGTGAGACCGTCCATGCCAGGCATGCGTACGTCCATCAGCACGACGTCGGGCCGCAGCCGGGCGGCCAGGTCGAGCGCGGTCACGCCGTCACCGGCCTCGCCGACCACCTCCATGTCGTCCTGCGAGCCGACGATGGCGCAGAGGCCGGCCCGGATCATCAGCTGGTCGTCGACGACGATCACCCGGGTGGTGATGGCGGCACCTCCTGATCGATGGCGGACCCGGGCACACCCGCGGCGGGGCCGGGCGCCTCGGCATTCGCGGGGTGGGATTGCGCCAGGCCTGGCTGGGGGAAGGCGGGTTGCGGCTGTCCGGGTTGCGGTACTGCGGGTGGGGACAGGCTGGGCTGGGGGAAGGCGGGCTGCGGCTGTCCGGGTTGCGGCAGTGCGGGTGGGGACAGGCTGGGCTGGGGTGAGGCCGGCCGGGAAGCGGCAGGCTGCGACAGCGCGGGCTCGGGCTGCTCGGGCTGCTCGGGCTTCACCGGGCCGAGGCCGTCGAGCAGGCTGCGCATCGCTGCCAGGGCGTCCTTGCCGGCGTTCAGCACCGCGGGCAGGTCGGCTGCGTCAGCGGCTCTGGGCACACGGGCCGCGTGCTCCAGGACAGCGGTGTGCAGGCCGGCCGCGACCCGGGCCCGTTCGTCGCGGGCCCGCAGCTCAGCCTGGGCGGCGACCGCGAACACCGCATACTCCTCGCGGTCGATGCGGCGCTGCCGGCGACGCCGCGCCAGGTGGCCGGCCAGCCAGCAACCGAACACCGGGACGGCCAGCAGCACCGCCGCGAACACCGTGAACGCGACCATCAGGACCAGCGCCATGATCGGACCGTCGGGCGGCGGCTGGCCCTCCGGCGGGGCCTCGAGCATGACCAGCAGCGCCAGCGCCAGCGCGCCGGTGAAGACAGCGGCGAGCGGCGCGAGCCACGTCAAACCGGGACGGGATCCGCGATTGGCGACCGCGTGGACGGCCGCCAGGTCCGCGCCGGCGCTGAACACGAACAGCCAACTCCCGCCGACCGGAACCACGCCGGTGACCAGCAGTAGCGGACCCAGCCAGGTGGTCAGCGCGACCGCGACGAACGCGGCCCACGGATACCGCCGCCGCCACAGCAGCGGCGCGGCATGCGCCACGACCGCCAGCAGCGCCAGCACGGTCGCCGCCGGCTGCGCGCCGGCCTCCTCCGCGAAGATCGCCACACCGGAGAGCGGCAGCGCCAGCGTGAGCAGCATCAAGGCCAGATCGATCACCACCTGGCTGCGCAACCAGCCAGGACCTCGGGGTACGGGGGCAGCGGGCGGCAGCACCGCTCGTACCCGCCAGCCCCGATCGACGCGTGGGCCGGCCTGCACGCTTCCGCCCAGCAGCGCCGCCCGTTCCCGCATCCCGGCGAGGCCCCGTCCGCTGCCGAGCCCGGAAGTGGCCGGCGTGGAACCGCCGTCGTCCTCCACCAGCAGCTCGGTGCCCTCGGCGCCGTGGGAGAGCCGGACACGCACCGTGGCACCCGGCGCATAACGCAGAGTGTTGGTGAGTGCTTCCCGCGCGATGCCGTGCACCACCTCGGCGGCAGCCTCGGTCAACCCGTCCGACGACCCCGGCATCTCCAGCGTGACCACCTGCCCGAGTTCGCGGAAGTCATCGGCGAGGTCGGCCAGACTCGGCGCCGCCGGCTCGGTGGGCAGGACCGCCACCAGCCGCTGCAGGTCGGCGAGCGCTTCCCGCCCGGTGCGGGCGGCGAACGCCAGAGCCTCGGCGCGCAACTCCGGGCGCTGATCGCCGAGGAACTGCGCGGTCGACGCGTTCACCACGATCGAGGTCAGATGGTGGGCGGTCACGTCGTGCAACTCGCGCGCCAGCCGGCGCCGCTCGGCCTCGGCCGCCTCCCGCCGGGCCTGCTCGGCCTCGGCGAGGCGGCGCGCGGCCGACTCCCGGTCGGCGTTCCATCGGCGGCGCAGGCGCCCGGCCGAGGCCACCACCGCGTACGCGAGCGCGCCGATCAGAATGTCCCCCGGATCACCGTCGGTGACGAGGGTGTCCGCCGTCAGCCAGACGGTGAGCCCGGCCAGGACCAGCGCCGTGGTCCGCCGCGAGCACCGCACCGCCGCCGCGAACACCGCGACCAGGTCGGCGGTCGACATCACCAACAGCGTGTCCTCCGGCACGAAGAACACCTGTTCCGGGGCGATCCAGCCACCGATGGCCAGGGCTGCCGTGATCACCGCGACGACGGTCACCGGCCGGTGGTGCCGGAAGCCGAGCACGACGGCGATCAGCGCGACGACGGCGGTGACCGCGCTCAGGCGTACCGGATCGACCTGATCGCCGCGGGCCAGGACGACACCCGGCCAGTACGCGAGCTGAGCCGCCGCCAGCAGCGCGGGCAGCAGCCAGATCTTCCAGCGAGCCATGATGCCGACAGACTATCGGGGCGCTCCACCACCCTCGGTCAGGGCGGATCTATGCCCCAGGGTGGGGGTCGAAATCCGGCCGCGGCCAGATCCGCCGGATGCGCGCGCCCGACACACTTTCAGGCATGCTGATTCCACCGCCGCCGTCGATGCCCTATCACCGCCTGGCCCGGACAGCCGCGCACCGCTGGTGGCGCCCGGTCCTCGGCACGCTCTTCATCGCCGTCGCCGGCGTGGCCCTGACGATGGGGGTCTTCCTCGTCGTAGCGCTGGCCGCGTTGATCGCCGGGCAGCCGGAGGTCGACGGCATTCCCAGCTTCGGAGAGCTGACCGACCTGGCGGTGGCGTTCCTGAGCATCGCCGTCCTGCTGCCGGTCGTGCTGCTAGCGGCCCTCTGGATCCAGCGCCGTCCGCCCGGAACCCTGTCGTCGGTGACCGGCCGCCTGCGCTGGCGCTGGCTGATGACCTGCCTGCCGGTGGCGTTCGTGGCGATCGTGCTCTTCGTCGGCGCCGGCCTCGGCCTGACCGCGGTGACCGGCCAGGACACCGGGCTCGACGACAGCCTGGCGGGCTGGGGCCCGTTCGCGGTGTCGATGCTGGTGCTGCTGCTGGTGGTCCCCGGCCAGGCCGCCGCCGAGGAGTACCTGACGAGAGGCTGGCTGCTCCAGGCTTTCGGAACGTGGTTGCGCTCGCCGTGGCTGCCGATCGCCGTGCAGGCCCTGGTCTTCGCCGCCCTGCACGGCTGGGGCACCGCCTGGGGTTTCGCGGACCTGCTGCTCTTCGGCGTCGTGGCCGGCTGGCTGACCGTGCGCACCGGCGGCCTGGAGGCCGCCATCGCGCTGCACGTCATGAACAACCTGGTCAGCTCCGTGGTAGCCGCCGCCTACGGCGAACTGGGCATGGACCAGACGGCAGCGGACATGCCCTGGCAGATGGCAGTCGCGGACGTGCCGGTGCTGCTCGGCTACGCGGCCGTGATCCTCTGGCTGGCCCGCCGCCGCAATCTCGCCACGCTCAGCCCGGCGACGCCGTTCCAGGTCCCGACGCAGCCGGCGGGCACCTGGGCAATGCCGCCAGCCCTCGGCCCGATGGCGCCGCTGCCGCCGGCGGCCGGTGCTTGGCCGATGCCGGCGGCAGGCGCTCCGGTGGCACCCGGGCAGCCGGTCGGTGGCGCTTGGCCGATGCCGGCGGCAGGTGGCCCGGTGGCGCCTGGGCAGCCGGTCGGTGGCGCTTGGCCGGTGCCGGCGGCAGGCGCTCCGGTGGCGCCTGGGCAGCCGGTCGGTGGCGCTTGGCCGGTGCCGGCGGCGGGCGGTCCGGTAGCGCCGACGTGGCCGGTGGCTGGAGCTTGGTCGGCGCCGGTGGTCGGTGGTCCGACGGTGCCGGCGCAGGCGGCGGGTGGTCCGGCGGTGCCGATGGAGCCGGCGGGTGATGCCTCGGAGCTGCCGGCAGATCGGGGAGCACCGGCAGGTGGCGAAGGTAGCCAACAACCCGAGGTGGGACGGCACCCTGAGAACAGCCGGTGATCCCACTCGCCTTAGCCAGGCCTTAGCGTTGCCGCAGCGTGCCGATAGCCGATCTCCGGCGATCTTGATCAGGTCGGATCGAGCAGGAGGTCAGCAGGATGATGAGCAAGCGGAAGTGCACCGGGGTGGTCGTGGCGGTCGGGGCTCTGGCGGTATTGGGGATCGCGGGCACCGCGCTGGCGGCCACCGACACGCCGAGCCCGTCCGCCGAGGCCACAACAGCTGCGCAATTGACGGTCTCGCCCGAGCCGTCCGAGACCGCATCGCCGGAGACCGCGTCATCGGAGACCGCGTCGCCGGCGTCCGCATCGCCGGAGGCGTCGAGCTCGGCGCGCAGTAAGCCATCGGAGTCGGCGAGCGCCACACCATCGAGTTCGGCGACCACCGGCGGCAGCAACGGCGCGACGAAGATCAGCGCGAACGCCGCCAAGGTGATCGCGGTGCACGCCGCCGGCGGCGGCCGGGCCGTGAAGATCGAGCGGGAGACCGAACACGGCCGCCAGGTCTGGGACGTCGAGGTGCAGAACGGTTCGATCGAACACGACATCGACGTCGACGCCACAACCGGCGAGGTGCTCCGCCACAAGCGCGACGACGACAGCGACGACTGACACGGCAGCAGCGATGAGGGGCGCGGCGGCAGCGACCACCGGCGCGGCAGCAGTGATGAAGGGCACCGCGGCAGCAAGAGGCCGCGAGGACTGAGCGCCCGGAGTGAACACGGCCGCCGGGCCGCAGCCCGGCGGCCGTCCGGGATCACCCCTGGCGAATGGTTACGTGGCCGCCGTGACGGGCCACCGTGATGTCATGGACAACACGTTCGCGTACCGGCCGGCCGGGACCGTAGCCCGCGACCGCGGCCACACCCTGTTCGCCCAGACGATGGGATACGTCGCCGCCACCACGGGACTGTTCGCCCTCGGCGCGTACCTCGGGCGCGACCTGCCCGCCCTCGCCGCGCTTCTCGCCTATTTCGCCTCGTTCGCCGCGCTGATCGGCATGCAGTTCTCGGTCCGCCGGTCGAAGCAGGCCACGGTCGGTCTGCTGGCCGCCTTCGGCCTGCTGATGGGTGTGGCCGTGGCGCCCACGCTGGTCTACTACGCCAGCACCGACCCGCAGGCACTGTGGCAGGCCGGCGCCGCGACCGCGCTGTTCGTGGCCGGCTTCGGCGCCGCCGGATACGCCACCCGCCGCGACCTCACCGCACTCGCCCGGATCTGCTTCTGGGCCCTCGTCGCGCTGATCCTGTTCGGCATCGTGCTGATCTTCGTGAACATCCCGAACGGCGCGCTGATCTACTCCGTGCTCGGCCTGGTGATCTTCGCCGGCTTCATCATGTTCGACTTCCAGCGCCTGCGCCGCTCCTCGAACGCCGAGTCCGCACCCCTGCTGGCCGCCTCGATCTTCCTGGACATCCTCAACGTCTTCCTCTTCTTCCTGCGAATCTTCCGCGGCGGCAACCGCTGACCCGCCGCGGGCAGGTGACCGGACGCCACGCCAGACCGGCGACCGGACCGGTCAGCTGGTGCCGCGGCGGACCAGGTCCACCAGCGCGTCGGCTCCCGCGAGCGTGTCGAACGCCGGGTCCTGCATCGACTCCGCGATCAGAGCGTCGACCGCGCCCCCCAGCATGATCGCCAGCACCCGCGAGTCGACCTCCCGCCGGTAGGCCCCGGACTCCTTGGCCGCGTCGATCAAGGCCGCCAGCGCCTGCCAGCGGGCCGGCGAGGACGGCTGGTCCGGGATCGAGCTCTCCCCGTCGAGCGCCTCGACGATGACGCGCACATGGTCCGGATGCTCGGCCAGGTGGCCGATGAGACCCCGCAGGTAGGCCTCGACCGCCTGCGCCGGCCCTTCCGCCTGCTCCACCAGCGCACCCACCCGCGTGGTCAGCTGGCTGATCACCTCCAGGTAGGCGGCCCGCACCAGCGCCGCCTTCGAGGCGAAGTGGTAGAGGACCGCCGCCTTCGTGACGCCGGCCGCGTCGGCGATGCGCTGCAGGGAGCAGCCCGCGTAGCCGTGTTCGGCGATCACCCGGATGGTCAGGCCGACGAACTGGGCGCGGCGCGCCTGCTCGGTGAAGGTGAGCGGCCGGGCTTCGCGGGCGGCGCGCGGCGTGTTCGGCATGCTGCTCCGGTGTCAGGCGGTGGACAGGAAGGCGGCGACGTCGGCCGCGATCCGGGCGGGCTGTTCGCCGTTGACCGCGTGCGAGGCGCCGTCGTAGGTCAGTACCGTACGGTGCCGCAGCGTGGACGACGCAGTCCGGGCGGCCTCCCGCGCGTCGTGCACGACCGACTCCCCGGCGATGATCACCAGGACCGGCAGGTCGATGGCGCGCAGCTGCTCCGCCGTGAACCGGGCGGGTGCGGGGCGCTGGATCGCGTAGTTCCGCATCCCCGACTCGACCAGGTCGGCGAGCGGGCTGTCCTCGACCGGCGCACCGCCGGCGGTCCAGCTGTTGAAGGTGTCGCGCCAGCTTTTCGGCAGCCACCGCACCGACGCCGGCAACGATCGCACGATCAGCTCGAACGGCAGGTCCGCGAAGGTCACCGCCGGGTCGATCAGGATCAAGCCGGCGATCTTGCCGGGGTGGTGGACGGCCAGGTTGGTGGCGGTCCAGCCGCCGAACGACATGCCGACCAGGTGGATCCGCGGCTCCGGCAGCTGCCGCAGCACCTCGTGCAGCCAGTCGGCCTGCTCACGGTGCGTCTCGATCGGCCGGTCCTGGATGCTGGCGCCCGGCTCACCGAGCAGGTCGACCGAGTAGACGGTGCGCAGCCGCAGCAGCGAGGGCAGGTTGTCCGCCCACATCGGCGTCGACGCCGCCCAGCCGGGCAGCAGCATCAGCGGCTCGGCGTCCGGCTCGGCGTCCGGCTCGGCGCCGGCGAAGCGGTAGACCCGGACCAGGCCGTAGCCGGTCCGGACGTCCAGCGTGGCCGCGGGTCGCGGCAGGTCGGTCATGGCTTTCTCGTACGCCGCGGTGAAGTGGTCGTGCCCCTCGGCGGAGGTGAAGTGGCCGACCGGAGCGCTGCCACGGGCGACATAACCGCCGGTGACCAGGACGAGCGCGGCAACAGCGGCGGCCAGCAGCCACCGGCGTCGGATCGTGATCACGGAAGTTCCCTCCTCGAGGTTGCACTTACCGTTCGGTTAGTAATCTAACCAAGCGGTCAAATCTGTTAGCCGCGTCTTAGCGTTGCCGCAGCGTGCCGATAGCCGACCTGGCGGGATCGTGAGGGTGTCCGATCAACTGGGAGGTCAGAGAAACCATGAAGGTGAAGATGCGTACCGGCGTTGTGATCGCGACCGGAGCCCTCACGGTGCTGGGGCTCGCCGGCGCCGCGATGGCCGCCGACACGCCGAGCCCGTCAGCTCCGGCTTCCGTCCCGGCGTCGGCCACGGCTGAGCCCGCCCCGAGCGGCTCGGCGAGCAGCAGCAGCGGCACCGGTGAGACCGCGATCAGCGCTCAGCAGGCCCAGGCCATCGCGGTGAAGGCGGCCGGCGGCGGCCAGGCCGAGGACGCCGAGCGGGAGAACGAGCACGGCCGCGACGTCTGGGACGTCGAGGTGCAGAACGGCACCGTCGAGCACGACGTCGACGTGGACGTGACCACCGGTGAGGTGCTGCGCCACGAGCAGGAGGACGACAAGAACGACGACGCGGACGACAAGGACGACGCTGACGACAACGACGACAACGATGACAAGGACGACGACGCGGACGACGAGAACGACGACTGACGATTCGCGGTGACGAGAGGCGCTGGGCGACAGCCCGGCGCCTCTCTGCCATCTGCTTGAGCCCGGCGGTCGCGCATCGGCCTTGAGTGGCACCCGGATCGCGCGGAACGGCAGGAACTGTTCGAGAGCTCGTACCGAAAAGGATCAGGAACCGGCCAGCTCCAGCCGGACCACCGCACCGCCGGCGGAGCCGGCGCCGACGTCGAAGCCGACCGCGACCTTGCGGGCGATGTCCAGGCCGAGTCCGGTCGACCCGCCGCCGGAGGCGCCGCGCCGGGCGGCCGACGGCGCGAAGCCGGGCCCCTCGTCAGCGACCGTGAGGATCGCGCCACCACCCGGCCGGGCGGTGAGGGTGACGGTGAGCGCCGTGCCGTCCGGCGTGTGCGCGAAGACGTTGCCGAGCAGCGCGTCCAGCGCCGCCGCCAGATCGTCGGCGGCGACCGCGACCGGCAGCGGCCCGTCCGGCAGGTCGCGGTGGATCGGCCGGCCGGTGTCCTCGGCGAGGACCGCCCAGAACGCCACCCGGTCGCGCACCACCGCGGCCGCGTCGCAGCCGGTCGCGGCCGGTGGCGCGTCCCGGCGCCGGGCCTGCTGGATCACCGCGGTCACCGCCCGGGCGACCTGGTCGGCGGCCGCCGCCACCCGGGCGGATTCGTCGGGGTCGCGCAGCGACTCGGCTTCCAGGCGCAGCGCGGTCAGCGGGGTGCGCAGGCGGTGCGACAGGTCGGCGACCTGTTCGCGTTCGGCGGCGAGCAACTCCTGGATGCGCCCGGCCAGGTGGTTCAGCGCACCGGCGACTTCGCGCAGCTCCCGGGGCCCGGCCGGTTCGGCGCGGGCGGCCAGGTCGGCACTGGCGAGCCGGTGCGAGACCTCGGAGAGCTGGGTGATCGGTGCGGTGATCGCGCGGGCCAGCCGGTCGGCGACCAGCAGGCCGAGCAGCACCAGCGTCAGGCCGAGCCCGGCCAGGATGAGCCAGGCGCGACCGACGCCGCGGTGGAGTTCGGCGTCGGTGACCAGGGTGCGCACCACCGTGGTGCCACCGGAACCAACGACCGGCACCACCAGTTCCTGACCGTCGTCGGTGATCACGGTCAGCGCGCGGCCGCGGGCCGCGGCGAGGCGGACCGCTGCGGTGGGCGCGGCGGGCGCGCCCAGCACGGTCCCATCGGGCAGAAAGACCGTGACCGGTACGGGCTGGGCCGTCACCGTCAGCCGGAGCGCGTTCACGTCCCCCGCACCGACCAGCGGCACGATGGTCTGCACCACGTCGTCGGCCCGGCTCAGCGCCCGGTCCGCGGCGACCTGCCGGACCAGCACCGCCATCGGCACCAGGAACGCGAGCAGCACCAGCAGGGTCGTGCCCGCCACCAGAAGAGTGAGCCGTTTACGCATTTTGCCAGCCCAGTCTCACGCCGGCTCGCTCAGCTTGACCCCGACCCCGCGGACGGTGTGCAGGTAACGCGGCTCCTGAGCGGTCTCGCCGAGCTTGCGCCGCAGCCACGACAGGTGCACGTCGACGGTCTTGTCCGCCCCGCCGTACGGCACCTGCCACACCTCACTGAGCAGCTCCCGTTTCGTCACCACCTGCCCGGCCCGCTGCGCGAGGTGGTGCAGCAGGTCGAACTCGCGCGGACTGAGCTCCACGTCGGCGCCGTCGAGGGTGACGGTCCGCGCCGCCGGGTCGATACGCAGCCCGCCCACCGCGAGTTCCGGGCTGGCCTCCGCCGTGCCGCCCCGGCGCAGCACCGCCCGGATCCGCGCGTCCAGCTGCGCGGCGGTGAACGGTTTCACCACGTAGTCGTCGGCGCCCGCGTCGAGCAGCCGGACCATCTCGGTCTCCTCGTCGCGGGCGGTCGCCACGATCACCGGCACCCGGCTGACCGCGCGCAGCATCCGCAGCAGTTCCCGTCCGTCCAGGTCGGGCAGGCCCAGGTCCAGCACGATCAGGTCGGGGCGTTCGGCGAGGGCGGTCTGCAGCCCGTCCATGGCGGCGCCGGCCGCGGCGACGGCGTGCCCGCGCTCGCGCAGGGCCCGCAGCAGCGTGTTGCGGATCGCCGGGTCGTCCTCGATGAGCAGCAGTCGGGCCACGGCCGAAACGGTATCCGGCCGGGTGGCCCGGCCGGTGGTTCTTAACCGTCCCTTAGCCGTGGCGGGTGCTCGTCTTAGCCCGGTCGGGCTCATAGTGGGCTGGTGCGACTCTTCGACCGGCAACCTCTGCTCATCGCCGCGGGCTGGCTCTTCGCCGTGGTTCTGGCGGTGCTGGTCGGCGTGGTGGGGATCGGCCTGGTGGGCGCGGACCTGACCTCCCGGCAGGGCGCGCCGGTCAGCGAGGACCAGGTGGAGCGGGAGTTGCAGGGCCTCGGCACGGCACCGCCGGCGCCGTCAGCGACGGCCTCGCCCTCGTCGTCACGCCCAGCGACCGGCCGTTCCTTCACCTTCCCGGCCGGGACGGTGGTGGCCGACTGTGGGCGGATCCTGTCGATGGCGCCGGCCCAGGGGTGGGCGGTGCACGAGCAGGACGACGACGAGGGCGAGTTCCGGTCGGTCGGTGACCCGAGGGACCGGTTCGAGGTGGAGCTGACCTGCGTGGGCGGGGTGCCCCAGCTGCGGGTGGCGGTCGAGGACTAGCTGAGCCGGACTTCGCCCTGGTTGAGCACCCGCGGGTGGAAGTACGCGGCCTGGATCTCGGCGTTGCTGTTGTTGCCGCGCAACTGCTCCGACCAGACCATGAAGTACGCCCAGCGCGGCTGCGACGTGAGCAGCGACGAGTTCGGCACCTTGCCCATCTCGGCGATCGCGATCGGCTTGCCGGCCGCGATCGACTGCATCTGCTGGTAGTCACCGGACGACGGGTGGCCCTTGTACCAGACGTCGAGCGACACCACGTCGGCGTAGTTCGACCCCGGGTAGTAGTTCGACCAGCCGCCGGCCGGGTTGTCCTGCACGTTCCACACCCAGATCAGATTGGTCAGGCCCTGGCTGTCGAAGTAGTCCTTCATCTGCTGGAAGATCTTCGCCCCGCCGTTGGCGCCGGGCCGGCCGCCCCACCAGTTCCAGGTCTCGTTCATCTCGTGGAACGGCCGCCACAGCACCGGCACCCCGGCGTCGCGCAGTTGCCGCAGGTAGGGCACGACCTCGGCCATCCGGCTGCGCCACGTCTGGTTGAGCGCGGTGCCGCCGGTGACGATCTGCTGGAACTGGGCGTCGCTGATCCGGGTCTTGACGCCGCCCTCGAACTCGCAGGTGGCCGGCCCGGTGGGGGTGCAGGCGTGCCAGGTGAGCGCCACCAGCGAGCCGTTGGCCCACTCCTGTCTGGCCTGGTCGACGACCCGCTGCCGGTTGGCCTGGTCGGTGGCGCGGAACATCATCTCGCCGCCCCACAGGCCCGGCCACTGTCCGGTGACCGCGTTCACCTGGGCGGTGTACGCGCCGGGCGCGCTGGCCGGTTCCTTGTTGTGCTGGCCGGAGACGATCGACGTGCCGGTGATCGACCGCAGGTAGTTCAGGACGGTCGCCTTGCTGGTGGCGGGGAAGGCCGATGCGGCGGGGGCGTGCTGGATCATCGCGGCGGCGCCGAGCAGCAGCGCCGCCCCGATGACCAGCGGGGGACGGGGGATTCGCACGTTTACCTCCTTGCTAGGGGTACGCGATGACGTCGTCCACGACGAGCCGGGCGGGTTCCGAGCCCCCGGTGTAGAAGGAGAGCTGGGTGACATCGCGCAGGTCGAGCGGGCCGGACGGAGCCCAGGGCGGCTGCCGGAACGCGTCGAAGGGGATGGTTACCGTGCCGGAGGCGTCGTCCGGGAGGGTGTACTCCCAGTAGGCGCCGCCGGCCACGAACTGGACGCTCACCGCGGTCCGGCCGGTCGGCCGCTGCAGGGTGAGCCGCAGGCCTTTCTGGCCCCAGAGATCCTTGGCCGGGAAGGTACGGGTCACTCCCGCGTATCCCGGCCCCCTGGGGTCGGCGTCCAGCTGCATCGCCTGCCCCTGGCCGGGTGCCAGGGTCAGGGTGACCGCGCCGCCGCCGGGGTTGCGGACGTACGCGGCGGTCAGTTCGGCGGACGTGGGGTAGTCCTCGAAGTCGTCGATGGTCACGGGCTCGGTCGGCAGCGCCCGGGTGGTGAACGTCCCCACCGCCGACGCCGTGGAGCCCTTGCCGTTGATCGCCGTGACCCGCCAGTGATAGGTGGTTCCCGGCTCCAGCCCGGCAGCCGGCGTGTAGCTGGTGGTCTCCAGGCCGCTCACGCTGATCACCGGATCGCTGAGGTCGGCGTTGCGGGAGACGGCCAGCGAGTAGAGACCGGCCCCGGTGGCAGGGTCCCAGGTGAAGGTCAGCGGCCCGTCCGGCGCGGGCGCCACCAGGGTCGGTGCGGCCGGCGGGCCGGTCACCGGCGCCGAGTCGACCGCCCCGTAGGTCGTCCGCGGCAGGGACGTGCGGCCGTCCGCGGTGACCACGCGGTACCAGGCGTCGCCGCGGGTGGCGGCGTCGGTCCACGGTGTCTGGTTGTCGGTGAGCAGCCCGGAGTGCGCGGCCGTCCACGGTCCGAGCGGGGTGCGTGCCTTCTGGACCCGGTAACCCGTCGCCCCGGCCGCGCCCCGCCAGGCCAGCACGTTGAGCGCGGCCCGCTTGGTGACGCTGGTGAGCAGCGGCGTGCTCGACGGGGTCCACGGCTTGCTGCCGAGCGCACGGGCGTAGTCGGTCTGTGCCTGCACCGAGGCGGTCATCCGGGAGTCGTCGCCCGGGTAGTGGAAGGTGAACCCGTCGTCGTGCTGGACGAACCCGTGGTCGTCGGCGTGCCCGAACAGCGACCACGACATCATCCCGCTGACCTGCCGGTTCGGCACCAGCGGGTCGAGCAGCTCCGGGCCGGCCGCGGTCGAGGCGTACTCGCCGGCCACGTAGACCTTGCCGGCGGCGGCGACCGTGGCCGCGTCCGCGGCGACCTTGGCGGCGGTCGGCGGGTAGTAGTGCACGTCGACGATGTCCACCGCGTCGGCCGCCAGGGTGTCCGGGTCGATGTCGAAGCGCCGGCCCGCGGCGATCAGCTGCCGCGGCGCCCACTCGCGGAACTGCGACGCGTTCGCGGTGATCCACTCGGGTGTCATGCCCTCGAGCTCGTTGCCGAGCTCCCACGCCAGGATGGTCGGGTCGTCGGCGTAACGCTTGCCGGTCAGCGGGTTCTTCCGGTGCATGACCCGCTTGGCGTAACGCTGGTAGTCGGCGATCACCCGCGGGTCGGTGTAGAAGGCCGAGTCCGGCAGCCCGTGCGGCTTGGTGAAGTCGCCGTGCCCGCCGTGGTAGTAGGCCCAGTTGTCGGTCAGCGGCAGGATCAGCCGGAGGCCGAGCTTGCCGGCGTAGGCGATCGCGTAGTCGACGGTCCGGAAGGCCTCCTCGTTGAGCGGCCCGGTGGTGGCCGGCAGGATCGTCTTCGGATGCCCGGAGGACGCCAGCATGTGCGAGCGGACCACGGTCAGCCCCATCGTCTTCGCGGTGTCGAGGGCGTCGCGGATCCGGAAGAACGTGGGGTAGTCGATGCCGCCGACGTTCTCGTCCAGGCCGAGCCAGTAGATGTTGGTCCCGGCGAACCGGAACGGTTTGCCACCCACCTCCAGGGTGCTGCCGTCCCGGGTGACGAACGGGTTCCTCGGTGTGGCCTCGGCCGGCAGCGCGCCGCCGGTGGTCAGCAGCAGCACCGCCAGGGTGCCGCCGATCAGTCTCCGGATCATCGATTTGCTCCGTCCGCGAGGACCGACGCCAGGTCGGTCAGCACCCAGGGGTCCTTGACCGAGCCGGGATCCAGCTCGATCGGCGCCCGTACCCGGAACACCGTGGACTCGCCGGGCAGCAGGGTGACGAAACCCTGGTCGACGGAGGCCTCCGGGTGCATCCGGTCGGGCTGCAGCAGCACGTCGCGGGCCAGGCCGGCGGCGTGCACGGTCACGTCCAGGCCACCGGGCACGACCTCGGTCGTGACGGTCAGGCCCGGGTCTTGCTCGGTGGTGTCGGCGGCGAACCAGAGTGCCCGCTGGTCGTCGAGGTGGGCCACCACCAGGTCGGCGTCCGGCACCGGGATCAGCGCGACCGACCGCGGCGCCACCGCGACCCGCTCGACGATCGAGTAGCGAACCGTGCCGGCGGCGTCGCACCGCTCGATACGCAGCGCCCCGGTCCACGGCTCGGCGTGGTCGTTGAGGACCGCCACGACCAGGCCGCCGTCGCGCGGCTGGATGGTCAGAGCGCGGTCCGCGTACATCTCGCGCAGGGCGAAGTAGAGCGGCTTGTAGCGCCCGGCGCCGTCGATCGCCGCCCACGAGGTGACCGGCCACAGGTCGTTGAGCTGCCACACGATCGTGCCGGCGGTGTGCGGCCAGTGCGAGCGCCACCAGTCGATGCCGGTGCGCACCGCGCGTACCTGGTTGAGCTGGGTCAGGTAGTGCCACGCCTCGGTGGAGGCCGGTGCGGGGAAGTGCGGCGCGAGGCCGCGGGCCAGCTTGCCGTTGCCGTCCTCGGCCTTCTGGTGGTGCAGCACGCCGGGGGAGTCCGGCAGCATCGGGTCGTCCGAGACGGCGTCGCGCAGGGTGCGCCAGGCCGGCGGCGCCTGCCAGCCGAACTCGGCGACGAACCGCGGCGCCGAGTCGCGATAGTGCAGGTAGTCCTGCCGGTTCCAGACCTCCCACGAGTGGAACGTCTGGTGGTCCGGGTCGTTCGGCTCGTGCTCCCACGACCCCGACCACGGGCTGCCGGCCTGGTAGGGCCGGGACGGGTCGAGTTCCGCCACGATCTCCGGCAGCGTTTCCAGGTAGTACTTCTCGCCCCAGCTCAGGTCGCCGCCGGGATCGTCGGCCCAGCCGTGCGGGCCGCGCAGCCACAGGTTCTCGTTGTTGCCGTTCCAGGTGATCAGGCTGGGGTGCGGGGAGAGCCGGGTGACGTTGTCCCGGGCCTCGGCGACCACCTCGGAGAAGAGTGGCTCCTCCTCCGGATAGCAGGCGCAGGCGAACAGGAAGTCCTGCCAGACCAGCAGCCCCAGCTCGTCGCAGACCTCGTAGAAGGCCCGGTCCTCGTAGAGGCCGCCGCCCCAGACCCTGATCAGGTTCACCCCGGCGTCGGCGGCCTCGCGCAGCCGCCGCTCGTAGCGCTCGCGGGTCATCCGGGCCGGGAAGATGTCGTCCGGGATCCAGTTGACGCCCTTGACCAGGACCGGCTCGCCGTTGATGGCGAAGACGAAGCGGGTGCCGGCGTCGTCGGGGGAGCGGTCGAGGTGCACGCTGCGGAAACCGGTGCGCCGCTCCCAGCGATCGATCTCGGTCCCGCTCTCGCTGTCGAGCAGGACGACGGTCAGCGTGTACAGGGTGGGTTCGCCATAGCCGCGCGGATGCCACGGGGCCACGCCGGGGACGTCCAGCTCCGCCCGTACCGAATCGGTCTCCAGATCGAGCGACGCGATCTCGCGGCCGTCCAGGAGGATCTGCGCGCGCAGCGCGCGATCCCGGATGCGCTCGATCTCGCAGGTCAGGTCCAGCTTGCCGGCATTGCCGTGGTACGTGCAGAGCGGGCGCACCGTGGCTATCCGGGCGGTGCTCCACCCCTCCAGGCGAACCGGTCGCCAGATGCCGGCCGTGACCAGCGTCGGACCCCAGTCCCAGCCGAAGCTGCACGCCATCTTCCGGATGAACTGGAACGGCTCGGGATAGGCGTTCGGCCGCGGCCCGACCAGGGCCCGCACCCGCTCGGCTTCGGTGTACGCCGAGGTGAAGTGCACGCTCAGCGGCTGTGCGCCGGTGATCAGAGAGGTCACGTCGAACCGGTAGGTGCGGTGCATGTTGCGGGTCTCGCCGACCAGCTCGCCACCCACTTCCACCCGGGCGACCGTGTCCAGACCTTCGAAGACCAGGTCGATCCGGTCGTGCTCCGGCCCTTCCCAGCTGATCTCCCGCTGGTAGGTCCAGTCCTGACGCCCCACCCAGGCCACCGCGTGCTCGTTGTCGTCGGAGAACGGATCCGGGATCCGGCCGTTCGCCAGCAGGTCGACGTGCACCGAACCGGGCACCGTCGCCGGGAGCTCGACACCGTCGCCGCGCAGCTCCCAGGAGCCGGACAGATCGTGGATGAACGTCATTTGGTCGCTCCCGCGGTGATGCCGTTGTAGATGAAGCGCTGCAGGAAGAGGAAGATCACGACCGTGGGGAGGATGACGATCATGGTGCAGGCGGCGATCGTCTCCCACTGCGCGCCGTAGGGCCCCTTGAACCGGAACAGCGCCGTCGAGATCACGCTCAGGTCGGGCGAGCGCAGGTAGAGGAAGGGGATGTAGAACTCGTTGTAGATCGCGATGCCCTTGATGATCCCGACGGTCGCGATGGCCGGTTTCATCAGCGGCAGGATGATCCGCCGGTAGACGGTGAACCGGGACGCGCCGTCGATCATCGCGGCCTGGTCCAGGCTGGGCGGGATCGACTGCATGAACTGGATGAAGATGTAGATCGAGATGATGTCCGTGCCGAGGAACAGCACGATGGCCGAGCCGGGCGTGTTGACCAGGCCCATCGACTTGACGATCTGGTAGGTCGCGACCTGGGTGGTGACCCCGGGCACCAGCGCGGCGACCAGGAACAGGCCCAGCACCAGGCGCTTGAACGGGAACTGGAAGCGGCTGATCGCGTACGCGGCCAGCGTGCCGACCAGGATCGTGCCGGTCAGTGAGATGGCCAGGATGACCGTGGTGTTCCAGAAGCCGAGCAGCATCTTGCCCTCGGTCCAGGCGGTCACGAAGTTGTCGAAGTGGAACCAGTTCTCCGGCGGGGTGAGCGGGCCGGTCGTGCTGTACTCCGCCCGGGTCTTGAACGCCGCGAAGAACACCACGGTCAGCGGCAGCAAAACCACGATCGAGGCCGCGATCAGGGACGCGTACTTGGCTGCGGCTTTCACGAGAGGGTGACCTCCTCGTCGGGGACGAGCCGGCGCTGGATCCAGGTCACCAGCAGCACGATGAGCAGCAGGACGACGGCCATCGCGGAGGCCAGCCCGATCTGGCGGAACTGGAACGCGGTCTCGTACGCCTGCACCACGAACGTGCGGGTGCCGTTCGCGCCGCCGGTCATGATGAACGGGATCTCGAAGACCGACAGGCTTCCGGAGATCGCCAGGATGAACGACAGGCTGATGATCCGCTGGATGCCCGGGATGATGATGTGCCGGACCTGGTCCCAGCGGCTCGCCCCGTCGATCTCCGCAGCCTCGTAGATGTCGCTCGGGATCGACTGGATCGCGCCGAGGAACAGCACGAAGCTCAGCCCGGTGAACCGCCACACCGAGGTGCCGGCCAGCGAGATGTTGGCGATGTCCGGGTCACCCAGCCAGAACCGGGTCTGGTCACCGAGCCCGACCCAGCGCAGCACCGTGTCCAGAGTGCCGTCCGGCTGGAACAGGTAGAGGAAGACGAACCCGACCGCCACCCCGTTGAGCAGGTACGGGAAGAACAGGATCCCCTTGAACAGGTTCCGGAACCGGGTGTTGAACGACAGGATCACCGCGAAATAGAGGGCGATCGCGATCTGCGCGAACGACGCCGCGAAGTAGTACCCGCTGATCAGGAAGACCCGCCAGTACCGCTCGTCGGTGAAGACCCGCACGTAGTTGTCCAGCCCGGCCGGGTCCATCGTGACGTCCAGGCCGTCCCAGGTGTGGAAGCTGTAGAACAGCATGTTGCCGACCGGGACGTAGGTGAAGGTGATCAGCAGGCCGAGCGCCGGCGCCAGGTAGAGCCAGGGCAGCCAGCGCTTCCGCTTGGCCGGGGTGACCGGCGGCGTGGTGACCGCCGCCGGTCGCTGCATGGTGGTCGTCACTGCATGACCTGCGACTGGGCGGCGCTCCACCGCTTGTTCAGCTCGGCGAAGTACGACTCCTTGTCACCCTTGGCGGCGCCGCGCGCGATGTCGACCAGCTTCTGCCGGTAGATGTTGCCGGCCAGGTCGATCTCGGACGCCTTGATGATCTCGTCCTCCTTGCCGCTGTTCGTGGTCGCGGCCGGCAGCTCCATCAGCTCCACGCCGGTGGCCTGGAAGTCCTTGAGCCCGGCGGGCAGCTCCTGGCCGACGGCCGGCGGGATGGCCTGCTGGTCGGCGGCGAACCCGGACTCGGTGACGAACCACTCCAGCCAGGCCTTCGCGGTGGCCTTGTTCTTGCTGTTCTTGCTGACCGCGGCCTTGTAGTCGCCCTCGATCCGGGCGTGGAACTTGCCGCCCGTCTGGTAGGGGAACGGCCAGAACGCGATGTCGGCCGGGTCGGCGCCGGCGGCCTTCGCGGCGTCCTGCATCTGCGGGACCGCCCACGAGCCGAGCAGCATGGTGGCGACCTTGCCGGTGCCGATCATCGGCTTCGACCCCTCCCAGTTGGTGGTGAGCGGGTCCGGCTCGGTGAGCTTGTTGCGCACCATGTCGAAGAGCAGGCCGTCGGTGATGTGCTGCAGCTTGCCGGGCTGCCACGGGTTCGGGTCGGTCGGGAAGGTCTCGTTGACCGCCGGGTCACCGAGGATCGCCCGCTGGCTGTTGAAGAAGCTCAGCGGCCAGCCGTCCTTGTAGTTGGTGTAGAACGGGATCGCCTCGGTCTTGGTGTCGACCGCCTTGAGCCCGGCGAGGAACTCCTCCGGCGTCTTCGGCGGGGCGGTGATGCCGGCCTGCGCCCAGACCCGCTTGTTCACCACGAAGCCGTTGGCGACGCCGCCGAGCGAGATCCCGTAGACCTTGCCGTCGTACGCCTTCTCGTCGGCGAACCGGTACTGGGACTTCAGCTCGTCGATGGTGCCGAGCGGCTCGAAGAACTGGCCGAGCTGGTCGACCGCCACCGTGTTGGGGATCAGCAGGACGTCGCCGTACTCACCGGAGCTGAGCTGGGTGGTGACGTCGCCCTCGTAGTTGGTGACCGGCTCGAAGGTCACCTTGGTGCCGGGGTACTTCGCCTCGAACTTCTTCGCGTACTCCGGCAGGGCGGTGGTGGCCAGGTCGGTCCGGTTGGTGAGCACCGTGATGTTGCCCTTGACGTCGCCGGAGAAGTCGCCGGCTGGGGCCTCCTCGGTGGCGCCGCCGGTGCAGCCGGTCGCCAGCGCCAGCACGGCTGCGGCGCCGAACCCGAGGAACGTCCTTCTATCTGCCATGTCGGTCATCCGTTCGTTCGCGATTGATCCGAGCGGATGGGTGCGCCGCCCGTTGAGGGCACAGCATGCTGGCCTCGTTGCGACGACGTCAAGGTTAAATTAATAATTTATGTAGTCTGAAGTTGTGCGGGACCGACGGTGGGGGAGTGGTGTGATCAGGTGCTGGAGCGCGTCACGATGTGGGCCGGCGGCGCCTGGTAGACGGTCGCGGGCGCCGCGGCCAGGGCGGCGAGCATCGCCTGCGCGGCCAGCTCACCGATGCGCTCCACGTCGTGGCTCATCGCCGACAGGGCCGGCACCGCGAGCTGGCACTGGGGCGAGTCGTCCCAGGCCACCAGTGCCACATCGGCCGGAACCCGGAGCCCGCACTCGGCCGCCGCGGCCAGCCCGCCCAGCGCCATCACGTCGTTGTCGAAGACGATCGCGGTGGGCCGGTCGGGGCGGATCTTCAGCAGCTCCAGCGCCGCGGAGCGGCCGCCCTCGTAGGAGTAGTCGCCCTCGGACGCCAGCGCGGTCATCCCGCGGTCGGCGGCCTCCGCCTCCAGGCCGCCGCGGCGCAGCTGGGTGTGCGCGAACGCCACCGGGCCGGTCACGTGGCCGATCACCCGGTGCCCCAGCCCGGCCAGGAAACCGGCCGCCTCCCGGGCGAAGCCCGCGTCGTCGGTCCACACCGTCGGCAAACCGTGCGCCGTCGACGGATCGCCGATCACCACGGCCGGCAGCCCGAGGCGGGCGACGAGGCCGACCCGCTCGTCGTCCGGGCCGAGGTCGACCAGGATCACCCCGTCGACCCGGCCCTGCTCGGCCCACCGCTCGTACGTCGCGGTCTCCGCCTCCCGGTCGGTGACCACCTGCACCAGCACCGAGACCCCCGAGGGTGTGAGCACGCGCTCCAGGCCCTCGAGGAACTCGTGGTAATACGGCTCCTCGCCGAGCACCTGCGAGGCCCGCGCCAGCACCAGCCCGACCCGCCGGGGCGCCTGAGTCACCTGTTCCTCCAGGTAGGGTGTCGCTGTCGGTACGAGACCCGGAGACACTACCTCGATGGCACGTCGCGAAACGCCCGCCGCCGGGCCCGGCAGCCGGGCACTCATCGTCGACGTCATCCGCTCGGCCGCGGCGATCAGCCGGGTCGAGCTCGCCGACCTGACCGGCCTCACCCAGCCGTCGATCTCCAACATCGTCCGTGACCTGATCGCCGACGGCATCATCCACGAGATCGGCTCCGCCGACTCGATCCGCGGCAAGCCGCGCAAGCTCATCGCGATCAAACCGGCCAACCGGTTCGGCATCGGTTTCCACCTGGGGCCGGACACGGTCACCTGCGTGGCGGTCGACCTGACCGGCGGCGTGGTCGGCCGGGAGGTGGTGCCCCGCCAGCCGGCCGACCGGCTCGCCGGGCAGGTGGTGCCCCGCCAGCCGGCCGACCGGCTCGCCGGGCAGTTCGACGACTTCACCGCCGGGCTGGACCTGCCGCGCAGCCGGATCGAGGGCCTGGCGATCGTCGCGCCCACCCCGCGCCCGGGCGGTGCGGAGACACTCGACCTGCACGCCCTGCGTACCGAACTGGCCGACCGGATCGGCCTGCCGGTGCTGGTGGAGAACGATGCGGCGGCCGCCGCGCTCGGCGAGTTCTGGAGCCGGCGGGTCTCCCGCGAGCAGGCCTTCGGCTGCATCTACCTGGCCACCGGCATCGGCGCCGGCTTCGTCTTCGGCGGCGCCCTCTTCCGCGGCGCCAGCTTCGACGCCGGCGAGCTCGGGCACATGTCGATCGCGTACGACGGCCGGCCCTGCCCGTGCGGCAACCGAGGCTGCGTGGAGCGGTACGCCTCGATGGATGCCGTGGTCGCCGACGCCGGGATCTCGCTGGACGGCTCGGCGACCACGTCGAGCGCCTACGACGCGCTGGCCCGCGCCGCGGTCAACGGCGACCAGGCCGCCTTCGAGGTCTTGGACCGGGCCGCCGGCCACCTGGCCGTCGCGGTCACCTCCATGGTCAACCTGCTCGACCTGGGCCGCCTCGTGCTCACCGGCCCCGGCGTCGCGCTCGCCGGCTCCATCTACGCCCGGCGGTTGCGCGCCCACCTGGAGCGCACCGCCCACTCCCGCCAGCGCCACCCGGTGCTGGTCGAACTATCCGCCCAGCCCCGCGACGCAGCCAGCATCGGCGCGGCCGCCCTGGTGGTCCAGGCCTCAGTCGCCCCCGGCCACACCCCCGGCCTGAACCGCTGAAATCCGCCGCCGACCTTCCCAGCGGCGTCCATCCGGGGCGCGGCCCCTGTCAGCCGGCCGACCCGGCTGTCGCCCAGGGCTCGTTCCGGCGCTGCTGCCCGGCGCTGCTTGTCAGCCGGCCGACCCGGCTGTCGCTCAGGGCTCGTTCCGGCGCTGCTGCCCGGCGTTGCTTGTCAGCCGGCTGGTCCGGCTGTCGCTCAGGGCTCGTTGGGGCGCTGCTGCCCGGCGTTGCTTGTCAGCCGGCTGGTCCGGCTGTCGCTCAGGGCTCGTTGGGGCGCTGCTGTCCGGCGCTGCTTGTCAGCCGGCTGGTCCGGCTGTCGCTCAGGGCTCGTTGGGGCGCTGCTGCCCGGCGCTGCTTGTCAGCCGGCCGATCCGGCTGTCGCCCAGGGCTCGTTCCGGCGCTGCTGCCCGGCGCTGCTTGTCAGCCGGCTGGTCCGGCTGTCGCCCAGGGCTCGTTTGGCGGGCTGAAGAGGACACTGGCCGTCAGCCGGAGATGGGCCAAGACTTCGGGAGGGCGGGCAGACCACGGCGGCGGAAGCTGCCTGGCGGGGGCGGTCCCGCTGCGTGCGGGATTGAGCGCGGGCTGCCAAGACCAGGTAGGCCGGGTGTGAGGCCACGTTCCGGCCAGACCGGCCGGCCTACCTTTCCGGTGGGCCGGCCGGTGGTCGATCCGGGACGGATTCGTCGGGCGTTCGGAGCCGGAGGATGCTTGTCGCGGTGAGGGCCACGGCGCGTTCGGGGTCCTGGGAGAGGGTGGCCAGAGCCTGCGACGTGGTGGGGCCGGGGATTTCGGCGAGAGCCTCGGTGAGCCGCAGGCGTCCCGGGGAGTCGGCGGGGCCGTGGGTGAGGCGGTCGACGAGACCGGCGGCGATCTGCTCGGTCAGCGCGGGGTCGCCGGCCAGCAGGCTCAGGCAGTCGGCGGCGTCGACGTCGTTCACGCCGTCGGCGATCATGTCGATCAGCGCGGGGATCGCCTCCTGCCCGCCGCGGGCGCCGAGGGCGAGCGCGGCGTGCCTGCGGACCACGACGTCGGTGTGCGGGAGACAGTCCCGCAGCACCGCGGTGGCCGCGTCGCCGGGGATCTCGGCGATCGACTGGACGGCACGTTCGCGCACCTCGGCCGCGGGTGCGCCGAGGCCCTGTGCCAGGCGGGCCAGCCCGGCGTCGCCCGCGCGGGCCAGCGCCCAGCGCAGGGCTCCGGCGACGTTCGGATCGGATTCGTTCAGCGCGGCCTCGGCCAAGGCTTCCGCCGGAACCGGGGATTCGGCGACCGTGGACAGGGCCGCCCGTTGCCGCCTGCCGGCGTTCTCCGAGCCGAGGGCGTGCAGCAGGGCGACGGTCTGCAGGACGTCCTCCCAGTCGCCGGGCTCCGCGGCGCCGATCCGGTGGAGCCGGGTGAGCAGTTCCGTCTCGGCGGCGATGCGGTCCCGGGTCCGCCCGATCAGGTCGTCGACCAGCTCGGCCGGTGTAAAGGCGGGATCGTCCAGGGCGCGGCCCACCTCGCGCAGCGACAGACCCAGCGACCGCAGGCTCTCGATGTGGAAGATCCGGCGGATGTCGTCGCTGTCGTACGCGCGGTAGCCGGCGTCGGTGCGGCCCGAGGGCCGCACCAGACCGAGCGACTCGTAGTGCCGGAGCATGCGGGCGCTGACCCCGGACCGCCGGGCCACCTCACCGATCAACACAACCGGTCAATCCTCTCGTACGAAGTTCGGGCCGAGTGCAACGATGCGCTTCGCCTGCTCGACCGCGTACTCGAATCCGGCATCCGGGTCGCGGAACAACTGTTGCGTGGCGATCGCATGCTCGCGCACGTCCGGCTCGGGCTCCGCCGTGGCGGCGTGCAGGGCCGGGAGGATCACCTCGCCGAGCGCGACCAGCGCACGGCTGAGACTCAGCCGGGTCTCCCGGTCGCCGCGCCCGAGCTGGGTCATCAGCGCCGCGGCCAGTTCGGCCTTCTCGCTGTCGGGGACGAGGACGACCGCTGCCCGCCACGCACTGCGTGCCACCTCGGCGTGGGCGTCGGTCAGCAGCGACCGGGTGATCGCCGGCCACGCCTGCCGGTCCCCGATCTTGGACAGGGTGTGCAGTGCCTGGCTGCGGGCCTGCGGAATCTCCGAGCGCAACTCCTCGACCAGCCGGGGAACCGTGGCCGGCGCGGGGAAACGGGTGAGCGCCCAGGTGAGCATGTCCCGGACGAAGAAGTCGGGTTCGACCGCGCACCGTTCGACGAGCGCGCCGATGATCTGTGGGTCCCCGGCCGTGCCGGCCGCCAGGGCCGCCTGCAGCCGCACCGACGGGTCGCTGCTCTCCAGGCCGTGCGCCACGCGTGTCGTGGTCATGGGCAACCACCTCCTCGGCGACCAGTGAAGAGCTTGTCACCGTGACAAGGTCAAGCGTCTTCGACGTCTATTTCCAAACGGCGCCACTATGGTTAGCCTGACCTAACTAAGGCTCCCCTATCTGAACGGACTCACGAGGATGCGTGCTTGGCGTACGGTCATGGCCCTCTCGGCGTTGAGCGTCGTGCTCGCCGCCTGTGGTTCCAGTGATTCCTCCGAGGACAATGCCGCCGCCGCACCGGCCGGGCCGTGGTCGTTCACCGACGGGTCGGGCGAGGTGGTCAAGGCGGAGAAGACGCCGACCCGGATCATCGCGCACGCGGGTGAGGCGGCCGCGCTGATGTCGTTCGGCATCAAGCCCGTCGGTATCTACGCCGACGAGTCGGTCAAGACCGACCCGAACCTGAAGAACCTGGACCTCACCGGCATCGAGATCCTCGGTGAGGAGTGGGGCAAGATCGACGTCGAGAAGGCGGCGGCGCTGCGCCCGGACCTCATCGTCGCCGACTGGTGGCCCGCGGAGAAGGCGCACAGCGGCCTCGAAGAGGGTGTCGACGAGAAGAGCAAGAAGCTCGCCGAGCTCGCCCCGGTGGTCGGCGCCACCCAGGGCAAGTCGATCCTGCAGTTGGCCGAGGGTTACGAGGACCTGGCCGAGAGCCTGGGCGCCAAGGTGGACGACCCGAAGATCGCCGCGAACAAGAAGCGGTTCGAGGACTCGGTCGCCAAGTTCAAGGCAGCCGTCGCCGGGAAACCCGGCCTGACCGTCGGCGCGATGTCCCCGGCCGACGACAAGGTGTACTTCGCCAACCCGGTCTACGCCCCCGAGCTGCTCGACTTCCAGAGCTTCGGCCTCAAGGTGATCAACCCGGACAGCCCGGACAAGGGCTTTCCGTACTGGGAGAACCTCAGCTGGGAGAACGCCGACAAGTACCAGCCGGACCTGATCCTCTGGGACGGCCGCAGCTACACCGAGACGGCCAACGCCGAGTGGGGCAAGAAGCAGCCGACCTGGTTCAAGATCAAGGCGGCCGAGAAGGGCGCCGTGGTGGCGTGGCCGGCGTTCTGGCTGCACACCTACGGTGACTTCGCGACCGAGCTGGACAAGCTGACCACGGCGGTGCAGGCCGCGGACGAGAACATCGGTTCCTAGTGAGCGTTCTGGCCCCACGACGAGCCGTGGCCCTCGGGCCGGGGCTCGTCGTTCTCGGTGCGGTGCTGGCCGTGGTCGCCTTCCTCAGCATCACCCAGGGCTCGCGGTCGATCGGCCTGTCCGAGGTGCTGCGAGCCCTCGGCAGCATGGACAACGACGGTTCCATCGGCAGCACCGTCACGCTGGAGATGCGCGTTCCGCGTACGCTGCTCGGCATCGTGGTGGGAGCGGCGCTCGGCGTAGCCGGCGCCATCCTGCAGGGAGTGACCCGCAACCCGCTCGCCGACGCCGGGATCATGGGCATCAACTCCGGCGCCGCCGTCTTCGTGGTCACCGCCATCACCGTGCTCGGGCTGCGCGGCGTCGAGGTGTACATCTGGTTCGCGTTCGCCGGGGCGATCGCGGCGCTGGTGCTGGTCTACGCGATCGCGTCGCTGGGCCGCGAGGGCGCCACCCCGGTCAAGCTCGCCCTGGCCGGCGCGGCCGTCACCGCCGGGTTCGGCTCGCTGACCACCGGCATCGTGATGACCAACGTGGACGCCCTCAACGAGCTGCGGTTCTGGCAGGTGGGTTCGCTCGCCGGGCGGTACGCGCCGATCCTGATGGGGGTGGCGCCGTTCCTGATCGCCGGGCTGGTCGCCTCGCTCGCCTTCGGGCGCAGCCTGAACGGCCTGGCGCTCGGCGAGGACGTGGCCCGCGGTCTCGGCCAGCGGGTCGGGCTCACCCGGGCGGGCGCGTTCGGTGTGGTCGCGCTGCTTGCCGGGGGCGCCACCGCGGCGTGCGGGCCGATCGTGTTCGTCGGGCTCGTGGTGCCGCACGTCGCGCGGTTCCTGTGCGGGCCGGACTACCGGTGGATCCTGCCGTACTCGATGCTGCTGTCGCCGATCGTGCTGCTGCTGGCCGACGTGGTCGGCCGGGTGGTGGCCGCGCCGGACGAACTGCAGGTCGGTGTGGTGCTGGGGCTGATCGGCGCACCGGTCTTCGTCGGCATCGTCCGTTACGGCCGGCTGTCGGAGGCGTGAGATGACGACCGCGGTTCTTCTCCGGACGACTCGGCGGCGCCGGACCACCCGCGCGGCCGGCGTGACCCTCGCATTGACCGGTGTGGTGGTTGCCCTGTTCGTGCTCACCATGATGGTGGGCAGTTTCCGGCTCACCGCCGGTGAGGTGATCGCGTCGGTGCTGCACCTGCGCGACGAGCCGAGCGTCGACTTCGTGGTCCGCGGCCTGCGGCTGCCGACCGCGACCACCGCGCTCGCGGTCGGCCTTGCCCTCGGCGCCTCCGGAACAATCTTCCAGCAGCTGCTGCGCAACCCTCTCGCCTCGCCGGACTTCGTCGGGATCACCGCCGGCGCGAGCCTGGCCGCGGTCTTCGGGATCGTGCTGCTCCAGGTCGGCGGGCTCCTGGTCAGCGGCATGGCCCTCGGCGGGGCCCTGGTCGCCGCCCTGCTGATGTACGTGCTGGCCTGGCGCGACGGGGTGAGCGGCTACCGCTTCATCCTGATCGGCATCGGCATCACCGTGTTCTTCGAGGGCGTCACCGGCTATGTGCTGACCCGCGCCCAGCTCTACGAGGCGCGCCAGGCGATGCACTGGCTGACCGGCTCGGTCGGCCAGGCCAGCGGCGACGAGCTGCGGCTGCTGCTGATCGGGCTGGCCGTCCTCCTGCCGCTGGCGATGCTGCTGCAACGGCAGCTGCGGGTGCTCGAACTCGGCGACGACGCCGCACGGGCGCTGGGCACGCGTACCGAACTGAGCCGGGCCGGACTGCTGGCCGTCGCGGTGATCCTGGTGGCCCTGGCCGTCGCCGTGGCCGGCCCGATCATCTTCGTCGCGCTGGTCGCCGGCCCGATCGCCAACCGGCTGCTCGGTCCGGCCGGCGGCGGCGTGCTGCCGGCCGCGCTGACCGGCGCCGCGCTGCTGCTCACCGCCGACCTCGTCGCGGTCCACCTGTTGCCGACCCCGCTGCCCACCGGTGTGGTGACCGGCGCGGTCGGCGCGCCATACCTGCTGTGGCTGCTGGCCACCACGAACCGACAGGGAGCGGGCGGATGACCCGGCTGCTGGCCACCACGAACCGACAGGGAGCGGGCGGATGACCCGGCTGCTGGCCTCCATCAACCGGCAAGGAGCGGGCGGATGACCCGACTGCGCGCCGAGGGGCTCACCCTCGGGTACGACGAGAAGCCCGTCGTGGCGAACCTCGACGTGACGGTGCTCGACGGCCGGGTGACCGCGATCGTCGGCGCCAACGCCTGCGGCAAGTCCACCCTGCTGCGCGGCCTGGCCCGGCTGCTGGCGCCCCGGGAGGGCGCGGTGTTCCTGGACGGCGCCTCGATCGCCGAGATGAGCACGCTCGACGTCGCCAAGGTGCTCGGCCTGCTGCCGCAGAGCCCGGTGGCACCGGACGGCATCACCGTCGCCGACCTGGTGTCGCGGGGCCGCTACCCGCACCAGGGCTGGTTCCGCCGGTGGACCGACCGCGACCACGACGCGGTGTCCCGCGCGCTCGACGCGACCGGCACCGCGGACCTGGTGGATCGTCCGATCCGCCAGTTCTCCGGCGGGCAGCGGCAGCGGGTCTGGGTGGCGATGGCGCTGGCGCAGGAGACCGACCTGCTGCTGCTCGACGAGCCGACCACCTTCCTGGACATCGCCCACCAGGTCGATCTGCTGCGCCTGCTGCGCAAACTGAACGCCGAGTCCGGCAAGACGGTCGTGGTGGTGCTGCACGACCTCAATCTCGCCTGCCGGTATTCCGACCACATCATCGCGATGGCCGACGGCGCCATCGTCGCGGAGGGCCCGCCGACCGAGGTGGTCACCGCCGAACTCGTCGAGAAGGTGTTCGGCTTGACCTGCGTGGTGCTCCCGGACCCGGTGGCCGGCACTCCGATGGTGGTCCCCGCGCAAGATTGAACCTTTCGGTTCAGTGTCCTATGGTGAACCGCATGGTTCAGCAAGCTGCCCTCGACCGGGTGTTCGCCGCACTGGCGGACCCCACCCGCCGCAGCATCCTCATCCGCCTCGGGCAGAGCCCGGCAACGATCGGCGAGCTCGCCGAGCCCACCGGGATGACGTTGACCGGCATGAAGAAGCACGTCCACGTGCTGGAGGAGGCCGGCCTCGTCGTCACCGAGAAGGTGGGCCGGTCGCGGCAGTGCCGCCTCGGTGCCGCCCCGCTGGACGAGGCGATGGCGTGGATCAGCTTCTACCAGCGGCTCTGGGCCCGTCGCCTGGACGGCCTCGACGCCTACTTCACGATGCGCCCTGAACCCCAGCGACCCGACCCGAAGGGACCACAGTCATGACCCTGGAGATGCGGATGACGCGGCAGCTGCCCGCGACGCCGGAGGAGGTCTTCGACGCCTACACCGACGCCGAGAAGCAGAAGGTCTGGTTCTCCATCCTCGACGAGGAGCCCGGCATCGTCGAGATCGAGGTCGACCTGCGGGTCGGCGGGCAGCAGACGGCGGTCTGGGGACCCGACCGCGACACGCTGTTCCGGGAGACGCAGACGTTCGTCGAGATCGACCGGCCGCACCGGCTCGTCACCGAGTCCACCGGATCCTCGCCGGACGGCATGACCATGACGACCCGCATCGAGATCTCCTTCGAGGACGCCGACGGCGGCACCCTGATGACCGTCGTGCAGAGCGGGTTCCCGGTGCCCGAGGTCCGCGACTTCTTCGTCAACGAGGTCTGGGCCGGCGCGTTCGCCCGGATCGAGGCCTATCTGACCCGGCAGCGGAAGTCCGAGGCGGCCGATGTCTAGGCTGCCCCGGGCGGCGCTGATCGGTGTGGCTGTCGGCGTCGCCGTGGTTGCCAACCTGATCGTCTATCTCATCGGGCGGGCGGCCGGGGGCACCTTCGTCTTCACCGCGAACAACGGCCCCGCCGAGGTCGACGCCGCCACGGTCGCCGGGTTCAGCCTGGTGCCCTTGCTCGTCGGGCTCGCTGTGGTGGCACTGCTGGCGCCCCGGGCACCGTGGGTGGTCCGGGCCGCCGTCGTCATCGGCCCGGTGCTCGCGATCGGCACCATCGTGGTCATGACGCTGCCCGCCGACTTCGACAGCGTCAGCACGACCACGCTGGCGCTGTGCCACCTGACCCTGGTGCCGATCACCATCGCGGCGGCCCTGGCCCTCGGCCGCCGAAGCCGCGTCGCCGGCGGGTAAGACAGATCGATCAGGAATGGAGAAGGGACCGGGCGGCGGCCGGGCTTACCGTGGGGGCACGCTGATCGAGAGGGACGGTGCGAACATGAGCTCCACAGACGGTTTCTCCGACGCCGAGCGCGCCGCGGTCAAGAACCGGGCGGCGGAGTTGCGGACGGAGGGCCGTCGCGCGAAGAGCGCGGACAAGGCGGCGGCCGACGAGAAGGACGTGCTCGCGAAGATCGCCGAGATGGCGCAGCCGGACCGTGCGGTGGCCGAGCGGCTGCACGCCATCATCACGCAGACGGCGCCGGAGCTGGCGCCGAAGCTCTGGTACGGCCAGCCCGCCTACGCCCGCGGCGGGAAGGTGGTGTGCTTCTTCCGCAGCGGCCAGGTGGACAAGGAGCGCTATTCGACGTTCGGGTTCTCGGCGAACGCGAAGCTCGACGAGGATCACGGCATGTGGGCGACCTCCTTCGCCCTGACCGAGCTGAGCGCGAAGGCCGAGGAGACGATCAAGGAGCTGGTCCGGAAAGCCGTGAGCTGACCGGTCACCAGCTGTGCACGGTGCCGTCCTGCAGGCGGTTCACCGGCAGCGCGGCCGGGCGGTACGGGTACCGCCCGGCCAGCTCCTCGTCGATGTCCACGCCCAGGCCCGGCTCCTCGCCCGGGTGCAGGTAACCGTCCTCGAAGTGGTAGCTGTGCGGGAACACCTCGTCGGTCTCCGGGGTGTGCCGCATGTACTCCTGCAGGCCGAAGTTGGGGATCGCCAGATCCACGTGCAGCGCCGCCGCCATGCAGACGGGGGAGAGGTCGGTGGCGCCGTGCGAGCCGCTGCGCACGTGGTAGAGCGCGGCCAGGTCGAAGATGCGCCGCAGGTGGGTGATGCCGCCGGCGTGCACCACGCTCGTACGGATGTAGTCGATCAACTGCCCGGTGATCAGCTCCTGGCAGTCCCAGATCGAGTTGAACACCTCGCCGACCGCGATCGGGGTGGTGGTGTGCTGCCGGATCAGCCGGAACCCCTCCTGCAGCTCGGCCGGCACCGGATCCTCCATCCAGGTCAGGTGATAGGGCTCCAGGGAGCGCCCGAGCCGGGCCGCCTCGATCGGGGTGAGCCGGTGGTGCACGTCGTGCAGCAGCCGCAGCGTCGGCCCGAACTCGGCCCGCACCGCGGCGAACACCCGGGGAACGTGGTCGAGGTAGTGGGCGGTCGACCAGACGTTCTCGGCCGGCAGGGCGGCGCTCGCCGGCTCGTAGAACGCCTGGCCGGAAACGCCGTAGGTGCTCTCCAGCCCCGGAATGCCGGTCTGCACCCGGACCGCCTGATAGCCGAGGTCGACGCACGACGATATTTCGCTCAGAACGGACTCGATCGAAACCGCCTGCGCGTGGGCGTAGACAGTCACGCCGGCCCGGGACCGACCGCCGAGCAGCTGGTAAACCGGCAGGCCCGCGATTTTGCCCTTGATGTCCCACAACGCGGTGTCCACCGCCGCGATCGCCGACATGGTCACCGGACCGCGCCGCCAGTAGGCCCCTTGGTACAGGTACTGCCAGGTGTCCTCGATCCGCGCCGGGTCCCGCCCGATCAGCACCGGCACCACGTGCTCGGTCAGGTAGGCGGCGACGGCCAGCTCCCGCCCGTTCAGGGTGGCGTCGCCAACCCCGGTCACGCCCTCATCGGTGACGATCTTCAGGGTGACGAAGTTGCGGCCCGGGCACGTCACGATCACCCGGGCCTCGGTGATCCTCATTCGGAGGGATCCTCCTTGACTCGCGCGACCAGCTGCGTCGGGTTGACGAACCGCAACGCGACCACCAGCAGGACCAGCATCATCACGCAGTAGATGACGGCCATCGCGTCGACCGACTGCTGCGCGCGGATCCCGGCCGCCGACATCGAGTAGAACAGCGCCACCACCAGCGTCTGCGAGTCCGGCCCGGCGGTCAGGAAGGTCAGCTCGAACATGCCGACCGTGCGAACCACGACCAGGATCGACGACGCCAGGATGCCGGGAATCAGCAGCGGCGCCAGGATGCGCAGAAAAACATGACGGGTACGCGCCCCGCACATCCGCGCCGCCCGTTCGATCGCCGGGTCGATCTGCTCGATGAACGGCGTCATGGTGAGGATGACGAACGGGATCGACGGCACCAGGTTCGCCAGCACGACGCCGGAAAGGTGCCCGGCTAAACCGTACTTGTAGAGGACCGTGGCGAGCGGGATGCCGTAGGTGATCGGCGGCATCAGGATCGGCAGCAGGAACAGCAGGTAGACGATCCGGCTGCCGGGGAAGGCGCGGCGGGCCAGGACATAGGCGGCCGGCACGCCCACCGCCACTGAGATCCCGGTGACGAGCAGGCACACGACCAGCGTCACGGTGAGCACCGGCAGCAGGGTGAACTCGTCCCAGGCCTGGCTGTACCACTGCGTGGTGTAGGCCTCGGGCAGCCACGAGTCGAACCAGCGCAGCCCGAACGAGTTGACCACCACCGAGCCGATCACGCCGGCCAGCCCGATGAAGAAGATGACCACGGCACCCCAGACGAGCCAGGCGGCCGGGCTGGCAACTATGGAGCGCTTCATCCCTTGCCTCCCGCCGTCGAGCCGGTGTAGAGCAGACCGCGCAGCCCGAGGACGATCGCGATCACGATCAGCTCGACGACGCCCATGATGATCGCCGCGGCGGACGCGCCCGCGTAGTCGTAGCGGACATAGGCCGCCTCGTAGGCGGCGATCGAGATGACCCGGGTGCTGCCGGACGGGTCGCCGACCAGGATCGCCGACGGGAACACGCTGAAGGCCAGCACGAATGTGAGGCAGAAGGTGGTGGCCAGCCCCGGCGCCAGCAGCGGCAGGGTGATCCGGAAGAACCGCTGGCGCCATCCGGCGCCGAGCGTCGCCGCGGCGCGCTCCAGGCTCGGGTCGATGCCGGAGAGGTACGACAGGACGAGCAGGAACGCGAACGGGAACCCGGTGATGACCAGCGAGAAGAACACTCCCCAGTAGTTGTTGGTCAGCCGGACCGGCTCGTCGGCCAGCCCGGTGGTGGTCAGGAACCGGTTGAACCAGCCGGCCGGCCCGAGGAAGTTGAGCAGCCCCTCGGCGGTGAGCACCGTGCCGAGCGTGATCGGCACGACCAGCACGGTGGTCAGCAGCCGCTTGCCGCGGAACCGGCCGCGCATCCGGTAGGCGATCGGCACCGAGGCGAGCACGTTGAGCAGCGCCGCCGGCAGGGCGATGACCAGCGTGGTCATGATGGTGTCGCGCTGGTAGGCGTCGCTGAAGAAGCTCTGGTAGGCGGAGAGCATCCCGCCCTCGCGCGGCTGGAGGGAGACCGCGAAACCGTAGGCGAACGGGTAGATGAACAGCGCCACCACGAAGATCGTGGCCGGCACCAGCAGCAGCATCCGGGTGTCCACGCCGCGTTCGGCGAGCCGGTGCCGCAGCGCGACGGTCGGGGTGGTCACTAGGGCACCATCCTTTCGACGAGATCTTGGTTGTAAGGTCTCGCCGGAACTCGGCGAGGATCGGGAGATGGCCTGTGGTGGTCGCCCTT
>NZ_JBEZZB010000059.1:0-54958 GCF_040638955.1 Actinoplanes sp. NPDC024001 | reverse complement strand
AGGCCGACGGAACGGTCGTCAACGAGCACACGCTCGACTACAACGCGAACGGGCACCGCACCCGCGACGTCGCCAAGACGATGAACGCGGACAGCGCCGGCGCGTACCTGGACCGCGTCCTCACCTACCAGTACGACCCGCGCGACCGGATCCAGAAGCTCACCAAGAGCGACGCGGCCGGTGCGGTGCTGGAGACCGAGACGTACGTCCACGACGCGAACAGCAACGTCATCCGGCAGTCCGTCGAGGACGTGACGACGACGTTCCAGTACGACCGCAACCGGCTGCTGAAGTCGACCACCTCGGGCATCACGGCCAACTACAACTACGACCCGTACGGGCGGCTCGACACGGTCACCGCGGCCGGGCTGATCGTCGAGAAGTACAAGTACGACGGCTTCGACCGGGTCGCCGAGCACCGGACGCTGGAGGAGGACGCGTCCAGCACCACCACGAAGTACACCTACGACGCGATGGACCGGACCGTCAGCCGTACCGACAACGCCGGCGGCGGCGACGAGAAGCAGACCACCTTCAACTACCTGGGCCTCTCCGGCGAGGTGCTCTCCGAGGAGATCGCCGGGAAGATCCAGAAGTCCTACCAGTACAGCCCGTGGGGCGAGCGGCTGTCGCAGGTCAAGTTCGCCGCCGACGGCGGTGAGGAGGACTCCTACTACGGCTACAACGCCCACTCCGACGTCGAGGTGCTGACCGACGAGAACGGCAACGCCCGGGCCACCTACGGCTACACCGCTTACGGCCAGGACGACGAGGAGTCCTTCACCGGCGTCGACAAGCCGCAGGCGCAGGACCCCACGCGGGAGGCGTACAACGTCTACCGGTTCAACGCCAAGCGGTTCGACCCGGCCAGCGGCAACTACGACATGGGGTTCCGTGACTACAGCCCCGGCCTGAACCGCTTCCTCTCCCGGGACATGTACAACGGCGCCCTCGACGACATGAACCTGTCGCGGGACCCGTGGACGATGAACCGCTACGCCTTCGGCGGCGGCAACCCGATCAGCTCCATCGAGATCGACGGGCACTACGGCATCGGCGAGTTCTTCAAGGACGTCGGCGGCGTCGGCAAGGGCCTGTACGAGGGCGCCGCGGACACCGTCACCGGCCTCTGGGAACTCGGCGGCAACGCGGTCGACTGCGTCGGCGACCTCAGCGGCTGCGGCAACGACCTGCAGGAACTGGGCTCCTACGCGTGGAACAACCCCGGCGACTTCTTCTCCGGGATGTGGCACAGCATCTGGGACCCGATCGCGCAGGACTGGCAGAACGGCAACCAGGGCGAGGCGATCGGCCGGGGCATCTTCGCCATCGTCGAGGTGGTCTTCGGCGCCAAGGGGCTCACCAAGCTCGGCTCCCTGGCGAAGCTGGCCAAACTCGGCAAGATCCCGACGATCAAGCTGCCCGGCGGCTCGCCGTGGCTGGACAACCCGTTCAAACGCGGTCAGCGGATCGAGGACGCGCTCGGGCAGAACCTGCCGGAGCCGTACCCCACCATCGACCGCTTCAAGGACGGGATCGCGACCAGCATCAAGAGCATCGACACCGGCGCGAAGTCCTATCAGAACCTCAAATCCCTGCGTACGACCCTGGAGGGTTACGTCGACGCGGTGGCGGGATTCACCGGCTCCGCGCCGATGAAGGGTATCCACATCCGCGCCGGTGACATCAAAGGACGGGCCCTGGACCTGGCCGTGCCCAAGGGTAAGGTCACCGACGAGCAGTGGCAGGTCATCCAGGACATCATTCAGTACGGTCAGAGCAAGGGCGTGACCGTCAATGTGATCGAGGTGGAGTAATGCAGATCAGTGAGGTGTATCGGCGCGGCAAGCTGATCCTCATCGATGCCATGTCGCGCACAGTGGACGGTTTCTGGATCAGCTCACCGCCGTACCTGGTGCTGGATGTCACGGCCTCGCCGGAGGAGGTCGGGGCGGCGCTCGCCCAGGCCCTGGCCGGCTCCCGGCAGGGCGTGCCGAACCCGCCGGTCCGCAACGCGCCCAGCCCGATCCAGCCCCTGCTGGAGCTGGCCGGCGTCAAGTCCTGGAACACGTTCGTCAAGGGCGCGTCACTGGTCCTGGTCGAGCAGGAGAAGCGGTCCGTCGTGTTCAAGCCGCACCGCAACCGGGGCGCGCGCCAGGGCTTCGAGGAGTTCCAGCCGGAGACGCCCCTGACCGTGGCGCCGGGCGACACCGGGGCCCTGGGCCGCCAGTTGCTCGCCGCACTGGACAGGGCGGACGAGAGCGTCCAGGCCTGACACCGTGACCTTCGGTTACAAGATCGGGTGGCTCGCCGTGCCGCGGCGGGCCCCCGAGGAGGTCGCCGCGGCGATCGGTCTGTCCGAGCCGGCCCGGGTGGGCTGGGCGGAGGGCGTCGACGGCGCGTACGACGCCGCGCTCTTCGTCTGCCCGCCCGTGGCGGGCTGGACCCTGGTGGCCGGCACCACGCTGCTGGAGGCGTCGATGACGCCGGCCTGGGGCACCTGGCTGGCGCGGCTCAGCGAGCCGCTCGGCGAGGTGCAGTACTTCGGCACCCACCGGGTGATCGAGTACCAGGCGTGGTGGCGGGCGCGCGCCGGCCGCCTGGTGCGCGCCTTCACCTTTCTCGGCGAGTCCGGAGAGGTGCTGGCGAACCTGGGGGAGCAGACCGCGGAGGAGGCCGACCTGGGCCTGCCCTACGTCGACCCGGCGATGTCCACCGACGCGTTCTGGGACCTGCCCGGCCTGGTCCTGCCGGACGAGAGCCACGTGCTGGCGCTGGCCGGCCGGTGGAGCATCGACCCGACCGCCCTGGACGAGCCGGCCGGCCCCGGCGAGGGCCTGCTGGGCCGGTTGCCACATGTGACGCGCTGACTCAGCGGCGGGCCAGCCGGCGGCTCAGCGTGTGTGCCGCCTCCAGCAAGATCGTCCCCAGCGCGGCCGTGCGCTCGCCGTTGAACCGGGACTCCACCCCGGTCAGGCTCAGCGCCCACGCGGGCGCGCCGGCCCGGTCGAAGACGACCGCCCCGACACCCCAGCTGCCCGGCACGATCAGGCCGGGGTTGACCGCGTACCCCCGGCGCCGGGTGGCGGCGACCCGGCGGGCCAGCGGCGTCGCCTCGTGGTGGCGGCCGTAGGTCGCCGCCAGCTCCTCCCCGCGCTGGCCGAGGTAGTCTCGCGCGTCCTCCACCGGCAGGTACGCCAGGACGGCCAGCCCCGCCGAGGCGACGCCCAGCGGAAACCGGATGCCCTCGTGCAGCACGTGCGACCGGAGCGGGAAACTGCCCTCCACCCCGGCGAGGCAGACCGTCTCGGTGCCGCGCCGGGCCGAGAAGAAGGCGCTCTCGCCGGTCTTCTCGGCCAGCGACCGCAGGACGTCACGGGCCGTCGACGTCACGTCGTACCGCTCGGCGGCGACCGACCCGAGCAGGAACAGCTCCGGGCCCGGGAACCAGCGACCGCGGCGGGCGTCGCGGTCGACGAACCCCTCCTCGGCGAGCGCGGCGAGCACCCGCTGCGCGGTCGAGCGCGGCAGGCCGGTCGCCGCCGCGATCTCCGCGGTGGTGGCGCCCTCGGACGCCCCGGAACCTACGCGCCGCAGCACCGCGGCCACCCGGGCGATCAGCTGCGTTCCCTGCATGCTCACATTATGAGCACGTGGTGCTCAACGAAGTCACCGAGTGATCAATGGAAGCCGGCCGGCGGCCGGATGCCTAACCTGCCCGGCCATGAGCAAACTCGTCGAGAGCGCGGCGCAGGCCGTCGCGGCCGTCGCCCGCGACGGGATGACGGTCGCGGTCGGCGGCTTCGGCCTGTCCGGCATCCCCACCACCTTGATCATCGCGTTGCGGGACAGCGGCGTGCGTGATCTCACCATCGTCAGCAACAACATGGGCGTCGACGGCAAGGGCCTCGGCCTGCTGCTGGAGAACAAGCAGGTCAGCAAGGTCCTCGCGTCCTACGTCGGCGAGAACAGGCTGTTCGCCCAGCAATATCTGGACGGCGGGCTCGACGTCGAGTTCGTCCCCCAGGGCACCCTCGCCGAGCGGCTGCGCGCCGGCGGCGCCGGCATCCCCGCCTTCTACACCCCGACCGGCGCCGGCACGCCGGTCGGCGCCGGCAAACCCGAGATGCGATTCAACGGCATGCGTACGGTTCTCGAGCACGCCATCGTCGCCGATCTCGCTCTCGTGCGTGCCCACCGCGCCGACCTCGACGGCAACCTGCGGTACCGCCTCACCGCCCGCAACTTCAATCCGCTGGTGGCGACCGCCGGCCGGATCACGATCGCCGAGGCCGAACGGATCGGCACTCTGCACCCGGACGACGTGCACACCCCGGGCATCTACGTGCAGCACCTGGTCCGGACCGAGATCCACGACAAGGACATCGAGCAGAGGACGGTGCGGCCCCGTGTGGACGCGTGACGAGATGGCCGCGATCGCCGCCGCCGAGCTGACCGACGGCCAGTACGTGAACCTGGGCATCGGCATACCCACCCTGGTCGCCAACCACCTGCCCGCCGGGGTGCGGGTGACCCTGCAGAGCGAGAACGGCATCCTCGGCATGGGCCCGTTCCCGTACGAGGGCGACGAGGACCCCGACCTGATCAACGCCGGCAAGCAGACCGTGACGCTGCTGCCCGGCGCCTCGGTCTTCGACTCGGCGCAGTCGTTCGCGATGATTCGCGGCGGTCACGTGCAGACGGCGGTCCTCGGCGCGCTGCAGGTCGCCGCGAACGGTGACCTGGCGAACTGGACCATCCCCGGCAAGCTGGTCAAGGGCATGGGCGGCGCGATGGACCTGGTCGCCGGCACCCCGCGGGTGATCGTGGTGACCGAGCACGTCGCCAAGGACGGCACCCCCAAGATCGTCGAGCGGTGCACGCTGCCGCTGACCGGCGCCGGCGTCGTCGACCGGATCATCTCCGACCGCGCTGTCTTCGACGTCACCGGCGACGGCCTGGTGCTGCGGCGCCTCGCCGACGGGCAGACGGCCGACGGCGTGCTCGCGCTCACCGGCGCCGGTTTCACGGTGGACCTGGCATGAGCGAGCTTGCGAGCGAATCATTCGGCTCAGTTTCGAACTCATGGCGACGCCGGAGCGCAGCGGAGGTGGCGGCATGAGCGCCGTCGTCGCGGGATACGCCCGTACCCCGTTCGTCCGCTACAACGGCGCGTTCGCGAAGATCTCCGCGGTCGGGCTCGGCGCCCATGCCGTCCGGGCCGCGCTGGCCCGCTGCGGGGTGGCGCCCGGCGCCGTCCAGCGGGTCGTCGCCGGGCACGTGCTGCAGGGGCTGGCCGGGCAGAACCCGGCCCGGCAGGCTGCCGTCGCGGCGGGTATCCCGCTCACGACTCCGGCGAGCACGGTCAACGCGGTCTGCCTGTCCGGCCTGGAGGCCGTTGCGGCGGGCGCCGCGCTCATCGAGGCGGGCCGCGCCGACATCGTGGTGGCGCTCGGGATGGAGTCGATGTCGCTGGCGCCGCACGCCATGCGCGGTGGCCGGGCCGGCACCCGGTACGGCGCCGTCGAACTGCTCGACACCCTCGAACACGACGGGCTGACCGACGCCTTCGAGCAGCGGTCGATGGGCGCGTCCACCGAGGAGGGCAACGCCGGCCTGGGGCTCGGCCGCGCCGGTCAGGACGCCTGGGCGGCCCGCTCCCACCAGGCGGCCGCGGCGTCCCGGGCGTTCCTGGCCGGGGAGATCGAGCCGTTCACCGTCGGCGACCATCTGATCGGCGGCGACGACGGCGTCCGCGCCGACAGCACGGTCGAGTCGCTCGCCGGGCTGCGGCCGGCGTTCGCCGCCGACGGGACCATCACCGCGGGCAACGCCTCACCGCTGACCGACGGCGCCGCCGCCCTCGTGCTGATGAGCGACGCCGCGGTGGCCGAGCACGGAGTCACGCCGCTGGCCCGGGTGCTCGCGTCGGCGATGGTGGCCGGCCCTGACGTACGCCTGCATCATCAGCCCGCGCGCGCCGTGCGTGCCGCCCTGACCGATCTCGGCGCCGGCGTCGCGGACCTGCGCCGCGTCGAGATCAACGAGGCGTTCGCGGCGGTGGCCGTGGCCTCCGTCGACGATCTGGGCGTGGATCCGGGCATCGTCAACGTGCACGGTGGGGCCATCGCGCTGGGCCATCCCATCGGCGCGTCCGGCGCTCGCATCGTCGGCACCCTGGCCCGTCAGCTCCGGGAGCCGGGCGCCGGCGGCCTCGGCGCCGCCGCCATCTGCGGCGGCGGCGGCCAGGGCTCGGCGGTCGTCCTCGAGGCGATGTGAGCCTCCGGCCTCGCGCAGCGTGGTGGACATCAGGCGGCTGATGCCGCACACGCATGAGCCGCGCGGGCCGGGGTAGTCGGGGCCGGGCCGAGACGACGGAGGGTGACAGGGTGAGCGCCGGCGCACGTGACTACCTGAACAGGCATCGTGGTGAACTGATCAGTCAGCTCGCCGACTGGATACGGGTGCCGTCCGTGGCCGGCCTGCCCGAGCACGAGACCGATCTGCTGCGCTCGGCGAACTGGCTGGCCGCCGCCCTGCGCGACACCGGTTTCCCGACCGTGGAGGTGTGGAAGGCCGAGGGCGCGCCGGCGGTGTACGCCGAGTGGTGCGCGGCCCCGGGCGCGCCGACCGTGCTGATCTACAGCCACCACGACGTGCGGGCCGTCAAGAGCGAGGAGTGGGAGGAGACGACGCCGTTCGCGGCGGTCGAGCGGGACGGCTACGTCTACGGCCGGGGAGCCTCGGACGCCAAGGGGCAGGTCCTCGCCCACGTGTGGGGAATCCGTGCGCACCTGGCCGAGACCGGCGGCGTACCGGCCGTCAACCTCAAACTTCTGGTCGAGGGGGAGGAGGAGACCGGCTCCGCGCAGCTCGCCGGGATCATCGAGAGGGAACGCGACCGGCTGGCCGCCGACCTCGTGGTCTTCTCCGACACCCTGCTCTGGCACGCCGAGCACCCCGCGGTCTGCACCAGCATGCGCGGCATGGTCCTGGCGAAACTGCAGGTGTACGGGCCCCTGCGCGACGTGCACAGCGGAGCGGTCTCCGGTCCCGCGCCGAACCCGGTGCTCGAGCTCTCCCGGCTGCTCGCCTCCCTGCACGACGACAAGGGCCGGATTACGCTGCCCGGTTTCTACGACGACGTGGCCGAGCCGAGCCAGCGGCGGCGCGCCGAACTCGCCGCCCTGCCCTTCACCGAGCAGGACTGGATCGAGCGTTCACAGACCCGCTCCGTGGGCGGTGAGGCCGGGTACACCGTGCTGGAACGGCTGTGGCTGCGCCCGCAGCTCGAAGTGCTCACCATCGCCGGCGGTGACCCGCTCGGCCCGTCCCGCGGCGCGGTGCCCGCCGCCGCCGAAGCCGACCTGAGCATCCGGTTCGTGCCCGACCAGACTCCGGAGGTGGTCGCCGGACAGCTGCGCCGCTGGATCGCTGACAGCATCAGTGACCGGTTCGACTACGAGCTCACCGTTTCGGAGCAGACGGCGCAGAAGCCATGCACCACACCACCGGACCATCCGGCGGTGGAGGCGCTGGCCGAGGCCATGCGCGACGGCTTCGGCCGCGAGGCGGGCCGGATGGGCAACGCCGGCGGCGGTCCGGCCGAACTGCTGGAGCGCCTGATCGGCGCACCGGTGCTGTTCTTCGGCGCCGGCCTGCCCGAGGACCGCTGGCACGACAGCGACGAACGGATCTCCGTCGAGGTGCTGCTCGCCTGTGCGGCCACCCTGGCGGCTTTCTGGCCCCGGCTGGCCCGGTCATGACCCGTCCGGCGGCCTCAGCCGCCGGACTCGCCGGACTCGGCCAGCCAGCGGGCATGGGCGCGCCGCCACTTGTCGTGGCGGGGCGCGTGCACCGGCAGGCAGCCGGGGCGCTGCGGCCGGCGCATCGTGCACGGCTTGCCGACGCCGGCCTTGCAGCGTGGACAGGTGAAGTCTTCGAAGCGGGGAGCGGTGGTGGTGCTGGTCAATCGGGGTTCCTTGGGCTCGCAGGTGCGCTGGCTCAGGAGTACCCCGCCGGCTCCGCCTGCAACGTGCCGACAGGCCGGTGAGGCCGGCGGATCGGCGCGGGGCCGATCCGCCGGCGTGGCTCAGTGGTCGCGCGGCAGGTCAGCTTCCGCGGTGGCCCACTGCTGGTTCGCCGTCGGCTCGAGGTCGAGGGTCAGGGTGCCGCCGTGCTGGACGAAGGACTCGGGCAGCCAGGAGCGGGTCAGCGGGGCGCCGTTCAGCGTCGCGCCGTGCACGTAGGTGCCGGTGCTGTCGGCGTTGATCACCAGGCGGGCGCCGGTGGAGCGCGGCACCTCGACGCGGGGAAACACCGGGCTGCCGACGAGCAGTTCGGCACGGCCCGGCACCTGCGGGAACACGCCCATCGCGGCGAACACGTACCAGGCGCTCATGGTGCCGAGGTCGTCGTTGCCGGGCAGGCCCGCCGGACCCGTCCCGTACGCGGTGTCGACGATCTGCCGTACCGTCTCCTGGGTCTTCCAGGGCCAGCCGAGCGCGTTGTAGAGCCAGGGCGCGTGGATGCCGGGCTCGTTGGTCGGGTCGTAGCGCAGCGCGTTGCCGCCCAGCACCGCCCAGTTGCCGGCCTCGTCGTGGAAGAACGCGTCGAGCCGGCCGGTGGCCGCGTCGCGGCCGCCCATCAGGCGGGCCAGGCCGGAGACGTCCTGCGGCACCATCCAGGTGTACGTCGCGCTGGAGCCCTGAGCGAAGCCGGTGCCGGTGGCCGGCGTGAAGCCGGGCTGCCAGCTCCCGTCGGCCAGCCGGGCCGCCTGATGGCCGACCGCCGGGTTGAACGTGTTCTTCCAGTAGTCGCCGCGCGGCAGCAGCCGGCGGTAGAGGTCGGTCCGCCCGGCCCGCCGCGCCCACATCGCCAGCCGGATCACCGGTCATCACGTGGGTCGGGGCGCCGAGGTGCAGCCAGCGGTCCCAGATGCCGTCGTTCTGGGCGGCGAGGTCCAGCATCGAGGTCGCCATGTCGCCGGCCACGTCCGGGCGCAGCAGCCCGAGCAGCTGGATCTGCGCCCGGTACTGGTCCCAGCCGGAGAAGGTGCCGTAGACGGCGCGCTGCCCGGGCCGGCGCCGGTGCACCGGCAGGTCCGCGCCGAGGTACCGGCCGTCCACGTCGCTCATCGTCTGCGGCTGCATCAGCGCGTGGTAGAGCGCGGTGTAGAAGGCGGTGGTCCGCGCCGGCGTCCCGCCGGCCACCCGGATCCGGCTCAGCTCGGTGTTCCAGGCCTGCCGGGTCTGCCGGGCGACCCCCTCCGGGGTCGCGCCGGCCGGGATCTCGGCGTCCCGGTTGGCGGCGGCGCCGGCGGCACTTACATAGGAGATGCCCAACCGCATGCGTACGTCGGAGTCCCCGCCCGTGTCGAAGCTGACCCAGCCACCCGAGCCGCGCCCGGCCCGCACCGCACCGGTCAGATAGCCCTCGCCGCCGCTCGCCGAGGTGGCGCCCGGCGTGTGCGTGCCGTCCTTCCAGGTGCCGGTGGCGCTGAAGTCGGCACGTCGCCGGCGGCGCCGGGATGGCAGCCGGCGCCGTTGACGTGGGTGAGACTGAATCCGCGCAGCCGGGTGGTGTTGTGCTCGTACCCGTTCGCCGCGGGCGCGTTGGTCTGGTCGCCGCTGGTGCCGGTCGGACTCCAGGCGATCATGCCGAACGGCGCGGTCGCGCCCGGCCAGGTGTTGCCGCCTGTCGTCCCGATGAAGGTTTCCTTACTTCGGCGCGCGGGCGGGATGCTGTCGATTTCGTCCGGCCCGTTCGACAGGGAGGTGTAGGACGATCGGAGATCGATGAAGGAGGACGACCATGGCGCAGTACGCGATTCTGATCTACCCGGGTGACTCGGCGGGCGGACCGGAGGACCTGCGGGCGCACGATCGGCACGCCGTGGAGCTGGAGGAGTCCGGCTGCCTCACGGCGGCGTTCGCGCTGGCACCCGGCGCGACCGCGACGTCGATCCGGGGCGAGGCGGTGACCGACGGAACGTTCGTGGACGCCAAGGAGGTGGTCGCGGGCTTCTGCGTGATCGAGGCCCCCGACCTGGACGCCGCGTTGCGGATCGCCGGTCGTAACCCGGCCGTGCGGCAGGGCGGGGGAGTCGAGGTCCGGCCGGTCGCCGGCGGTTTCGTCCGCACCCCGGCGCACGGATGACGCTCGACGTCCGCGAGGCGGTCGCCGACGCGCACCGGCGTGGCTGGGCCATGGTGCTCGCCGCGACGGTGCGCGTCACCCGCGACCCGGAGCTGGCCGAGGAATGCGTGCAGGAGGCGTACGCCGGGGCCCTCGCCGCGTGGCCCGCCGCGGGTGTCCCGGACAACCCGGTCGGCTGGCTCACCACGACGGCCCGGCGCCGCGCCGTCGACGCGGTCCGCCGCAACCAGGTGTACCGCACGAAGCTGGCGCTGCTCGTACCGCCCGGCGAGGACGAGCAGCCGGCCGAGATCGCCCCGCCGGAGCCGGGCGGCGCCGTGCCCGACGAGCGGCTGCGGCTGATCTTCATGTGCTGCCATCCGGCGCTGTCCCCGCAGGTGCAGCCCGCGCTCACGCTGCGGCTGGTGTGCGGCCTGTCGACGGCCGACATCGCGCACGCCTTCCTGGTCGCGGAGCCGACCATGGCGGCCCGGCTGACCCGCGCGAAGAAGAAGATCGCGGCGGCCCGGATCCCGTTCCGGGTTCCGTCGGCTGCGGAGCTCCCCGGCCGGCTGCCCGGCGTCCTCGGAGTGATCCATCTACTGTTCACCACCGGGCACACCGCGCCGTCCGGTGCGCTGCTGGTCCGCGCCGACCTCACCGGGCAGGCGCTGCACCTGGCCCGCATGCTGCGCGACCTGATGCCCGGCGAACCCGAGGTGCGGGGACTGCTCGCGCTGTTGCTGGTCACCGACGCCCGGCGCGGCACCCGGGTCGACGCCGAGGGCCGGCTGCTGCGGCTGGACCAGCAGGACCGGTCACGGTGGGACCGGGCCGCCATCGCCGAGGCACACGACCTGATCGTGGACGCCCTGCACGCCGGGCGGCCCGGGCGATACGTGCTGCAGGCCGCCATCGCGGCGCTGCACGCCCAGGCCCCGGCCTTCGAGCAGACCGACTGGCCGCAGATCCTCACCCTGTACGACCACCTCGTCGCGGTGTGGCCGTCCCCGGTCGCGGCGCTCAACCGTACGGTGGCCCTGGCTCACGTGCACGGACCCGCCGAGGCCCTGCGCGACCTCGAGCGGCTGGAGGCCGACGGCCGGCTCGCCGGCTACCGCTACCTGCCGGCCGTCAAGGCCGACCTGCTCCAGCAGCTGGGCCGCCCCGCCGAGGCCGCACCGGCCTACCGTGCGGCGCTGGAGCTGGCCGGCAACGAGCCGGAACGCGAGTTCCTGACCCGGCGCCTGGCCGGCGTCGATCCGCCCGCAGCCGCCTCGATCAGACGCGCAGAGCAGCCGGTGCGGGCCGCCGCACGGTCAGCATCAGCGCCGTCAGACCGGTGAAGATCAGGGCGGCGAGCAGGCCGGTGACGTGCAGGCTGGTGGTGAAGGCCGCCCGCGCGGCGGGCAGGTCGATCGCGTCGGCCAGCGAGTCGGAGGTGCCGTTCATCCGCCACCGGTAGACGGCGGTGGCGGCCACGCCGAGCAGCGCGAGACCGAGGGAACCGCCCAGGTAGTTGCCGGTCTCGGCGATCGACGCGGCGGAACCGGCGCGTTCCGGCGGCACCGAGCCGACGACCAGGCCGGTGCCGAGCGCGAACAGCGGGCCGGTGCCCAGCGCCAGCACCGTGATGCCGGCCATGACCAGCGGCAGGGCGGCCGGCCCATCGGCGGTGGCCAGCAGCAGGCTGCCGAGAGCGGACACGGCCAGGCCGCCGGCGATCGCGGTGGTCGGCGCCGTTCGGCGGGCCAGCATCGGGGCGGCCATCGTGCCGGCGGCGACGCCCAGGCCCATCGGCGCGAACAGCACGGCCGAGGCGAGCGGCGAGTAGCCGAGGACGCCCTGCAGATACTGGGTGACCAGCAGGCCGGTGCCGGCCATCGCGATGCCCGCCAGCACCAGCCCGGCGACCACCGCGGCGAACGGGCGGCTGCGGAACAATCTCAGGTCGAGCAGCGGGCGGGGAGCGCGCAGCTGGCGGCGTACGAAAAAGAATGCCAAGGCTGCGCCGGCCGCGACGGCCGCGGCAGAAGCCCCGCTCGCGTGGCCGACGGCCAGCTGTTTGATGCCGTAGATCAGCAGCAGGACCGCCGCCAGCGACAGGCCGACGCCCACCGGGTCGAGGCGGCCGGCCCGGTCGCTGCGGAACTCGGGCAGCAGGAACGGCCCGGCCACCAGCAGCACCAGCATCGCCGGGACGGCGATCAGGAACACCGAACCCCACCAGTAGTGCTGCAGCAGGAACCCGGCGATGACCGGGCCGAGGGCGCCGCCGGTGAACTGGCAGGTCGCCCAGATGGAGATCGCCTGGCCGCGTTCACGCTGGTCCCGGAACATGTTGGTGATCAGCGCGAGGGTGGACGGCATCAGGGTGGCGCCGGCGGCGCCGAGCAGGAGACGCGCGGCGATCAGCGCCGGCGGGCTGGTGGCCGAGGCCGCGAGCACCGACAGTACGGCGAAAGCCGCCGCCCCGATCATCAGCAGTCGCCGGCGGCCGATCCGGTCACCGAGCGTGCCCATCGTGATGACCAGTCCGGCGACCAGGAATCCGTAACCGTCGCTGATCCACAGCTGCTCGACCGCGGTCGCGCCGAGGTCGGCGCTCAGCTGGGGCAGCGCCAGCAGCAGGGCCGTCACGTCCATCGCGACGAGGAAAGTGGGCAGCGTGAGCACGGCCAGGCCGAGCCACGTCCGGGTGTTGCGCATGGGTGGAAGCTCCCTGTTCGTTCGCGGTTTCGCGAACTGGTCGGAGCGGGCGGGAGCTTCTTGACATCCGCCGGGTCAGGCGGCCGCGCGGGTGAACGTCACGTGGGTGACGCCGCTCGGCGAGGAGGTGGATTCGACCTGGTAGTCCCGTTCCAGACCTTCGAGCCCGTCCCACAGGCGCACGCCCCGGCCGAGCAGGATCGGCACCACGACGACGTGCAGGTGGTCGATGAGCCGGGCGGCGAGGAACTCGCGGATCGTGGTGGCGCCTCCGCCGATGCGTACGTCCTGGCCACCCGCCGCCTTGCGCGCCGTTTCGAGCGCCTCGGCCGGCGGGGCGTCGATGAAGTGGTACGTCGTGCCGCCCTCCATCTCGATCGGCGGCCGCGTGTGATGGGTGAGGACGAAGACCGGGGTGTGGAACGGCGGGTTGGGACCCCATGCGCCCGTCCAGTCCGGCTCCTCGTGCCACCCGGGGTGACCGAACTTGCCGGCACCCATGATCTCGGCGCCGATCCCGGGTTCGAACTGCCGGGTGAAGGCGTCGTCGACGCCGCCGCTGCCGCCCGGCTCGCCCCTTCGCCACCACCTGGTGGCGAACATCCATTCGTGCAGCCGCTCACCGGCGTGACCGAAATGCGCGTCGCGGCTCTGGCCTTCGCCGGTGCCGAAACCGTCGAGGGAGATGGCGAAGTTGTGGACGCGGGCCAGTGACATGATCGACGCTCCTCAGTGCTCGATGGTGTCCTGTTGCGATGATGGCGAGCCCGCTGTCATGACGTCTAATGCCAAAATCGCGCGGTTCTCATAGATAAACTTGATTCATGCTGAACCTGACCCACCTCAAGGTGCTGGAGGCGGTCGCCCGCCACGGTTCGGTGACCGAAGCGGCGAAGGAGCTGCACTACTCCCAGCCGTCGGTCAGTCACCACCTGGGGCGATTGGAGGCGGACACCGGGGCCAAGGTCATCCAGCGGGTCGGCCGCGGGATCCGGCTCACCCCGGAGGGTGAGCTCCTGGCGCGGCGGGCGGCGGAGATCCTGGGACGGCTCGACGCGGCCTCGGCCGAGCTGGCCGCCCGGGTGGGACTGCGCGCCGGGCGGGTCCGGCTCGCCGGTTTCCAGACGGTCCTCAGCACCCTCGTGCCGAAGGCGGGCGCCGAGCTGGCCCGGCTATACCCGGGTGTCGAGCTGAACCTGGTCGACGCGCACCCGGTCGAGGGCCTGCGGATGCTGCGCTCCGGTCACGTCGACGTCGCCCTGATCTTCCGGAACGCGGACACGCCGCCCGACGAGCACGAGGGATACCGGCTCACGCGCCTCCTGGACGATCCGCTCCATCTCATCAGCGACCGGCCCGATCAGCGTCTGGAGGATCACCGCGACTCCGCCTGGGTCGGCGGCTGCGAACGCTGCCGGGCCGCCACGCTGACCGCGTGCGAGCGGGCCGGCTTCGTGCCGCGCTTCGCCTACACCTGCGATGACACGGTCATCGCGCAGGCGCTGGTGGCCGCCGGGATGGGGGTGGCGATCGTCAACGGGCTCGCGCTGGCCGCGCACCGGGCGCCGGGCGTGCACGCGACGCGGCTCAGCGAGAGCCCGCGCCAGATCTGTGCCGCGACGTACGGCGACCCGCCGGACCCGCCCCCCACGACCGCGCTGATCGACCTGCTGGTGTCGGCCGCCCGCACCCTCGGGTGATCAGCGGCTGGAGTGGTTCTCCGGGGTCAGGTAACCGCGGGAGAAGGCGGTCGCCACCGCGGCGGCCCGGTCGTTGACGCCGAGTTTCGCGTACACGTGCAGCAGGTGTGTCTTGACCGTCGCCTCGCTGATGAGCAGCTGTTTCGCGGCCTCGCGGTTGGTCCGTCCCCGGGCGATGAGCTCCAGGACCTCGATCTCGCGCTGCGACAGCGCCTCGGCGGCGGGCTGGCGCATCTGGCCCATCAGCTTCGTCGCGACCGTGGGGGAGAGCACCGCCTGCCCACGTGCCGCGGTCTCCACCGCGCGGAACAGGTCCTCGCGCTGGGCGTCCTTCAGCAGGTAGCCGGTGGCGCCCGCCTCGATGGCCGGCAGCACGTCGCTGTCGGTGTCGTACGTGGTGAGCACCAGGATCCGGGCCGGTACCCCGCGCCTGGCCAGCTCCCGGATCGCCGTGACGCCGTCGCCCCGCGGCATCCGCAGATCCATCAGGATCACGTCGGGCCGCAGCGTCTCCGCGGCGGTGACGGCCTCCACGCCGTCGCCGGCCTCGCCGATCACCGTGAAACGCGGATCGGCGTCGAACATGCCGCGCAACCCGTCCCGCACCACCGGGTGATCGTCCACGATCAACAGCGAGATCAATCCGCACCTCCAGCGGGGATGGCCGGGACGGTCGCCGAGATTACCGCGCCACCGCCCGGTTCCGACTCGATCTCCAGTCGCCCGGCGAGGCGCTGCACCCGCTGCCGCATGCCGGCGAGCCCGAAACCGCCGTTGCGGGAACCGCGGGCACGCCTGGCGTCCGGGTCGAAGCCGACCCCGTCGTCCAGCACGTCGAGGGTGACCAGATCCGCCATGTAGGACAGCGTCAGGCTGACCCGTTGCGCCCGGGAGTGCTTGGCCACGTTGGCGAGCGCCTCCTGGGCCGTCCGCAGCAGTGTCACCTCGACGTCGGGGTGCATCGGCCGGGCGTCGCCGGTGGTGGTCAGCGTCGCCGCGATGCCGTTGACCTCGGACCATCGCTGCGCGATGTCGGTGATGGCATCCGGCAGCCGGGCCTCGGCGAGCACCGTCGGCTGCACCGCGTGGACGGTCTGGCGGGCTTCGGCGAGGCTCTCCCGGGTCAGATTCATCGCGTTGGTCATGTGCCGGCGCAGCTTGGCCGGTTCGTCGATGGTCTGCTCGGCGGCCTGGAGCTGGGTGAGAATGCCGGCCAGGCTCTGGGCGAGTGTGTCGTGCAGTTCCCGGGCCATCCGCTGCCGCTCGTCGAGCACGCCCGCCTCCCGCGCCTGCACCATCAGCTGGGCGTGCAGGCCGGCGTTCTCCGCGAGCGCCGTCTCCAGCTTGCGGTTGGCCTCGTGCAGCGCGACGAGGGCCTGTCGCTGCATGTCGTGGCGGTGACCGGCCATCTCGGTGAAGTAGAAGACGGCGCCGGCCAGCACCACCGAGATCGCCCCGACGGCCAGCCAGGCGCCCCACAGGTTCTCGGCGCTGATGCCGGGCACACCGCCCAGGAAGGCCGCCGCCGAGATCATCGCGGTGGCGGCGGCGCCGGCGTAGCGCCAGCGGCCGTGCAGGTACTGGAAGGCCTGGGGGTAACCGGCGAAGGCGAAGAAGCCGTACCAGGGTGCGATCGCCACCAGGCTCGCGGTCTGCACCGCGAGTCCGGTGTAGTAGAAGCCCATCAGCGGACGGTGGCCGTGCCATTCCGGATGGAGCGTGTGGAACCAGAGAAGCCAGAGCCCCGCGGTGACCGAGAGCCCGAGGACGGTGATCAGGCGCACCGGCTCGTCCCCGAGCGGTTGCAGCAGCGTGATGACGACACCGACAGCCAGCAGCGGGTAGGGCAGCACCTTGAGGATCGTGTTTCCGGCGTTCTCCCACCGGTCGAACTCGTCGCGCAGCTCGGCCTCGATGGTCACCTGTTACTCCCAGCGGAAGTAGCGTGCGGCCAGAGCGCCGGCCGCGATGATCCACGCTAACAGGACCACCAGGTGCATCGCCTGCGGCCACTGGCCGCCGGTGGCGTCCTGCAGTGCCTGGACGCCGGCGCCGAGCGGGGTCAGGTCGCTGATGGTGCGCAGGGTGTCGTTCATCGCGGCGCGCGGCAGCCAGAGCCCGGCGAAGAAGATCAGCGGGAAGAAGACCAGCGAGCCGACCGCGCTGGCGGACCTGCTGGACGGGGCGAGCGCGGCGACGAGCAGGCCGATGGCGAACATGGCCAGGGCGACGAGCAGGTAGGTGATCAGGTAGCCGGGAATCTGGCCGGGCAGGTCCACATCGAACGCGGCCTTACCGATGGCCAGCATCACGATCAAGGTGATGATCGACATGATCGTGGCCATCAGGAGCTGGGCGCTGATCATCGTGGCGGGTTTGACCGGAGTGGTGCGCAGCCGGCGCAGGACACCTTTCTCGCGGTAGGAGGCGAACAGCTGGGACAGGCCGCTGAGCGCGAACAGCGCGATGCCCATCGCGACCACGATCGGCAGGTAGACGTCGATCATGCGGACGCCGCCGAGGTCGGCGACCGGCTCGCGCATGGACGGGATCAGCCCGAGGATGATCAGCAGGATCGGGGCGAAGGCGACGGCGAAGAACACGACGATCGGCTCGCGCAGGAACAGTCTGGTCTCGGTGGCGGTGAGCTTGGTCAGCGCGGACATGGCAGGTCCCACTTTCAGGCGTCGAGGAGGCGGCGGCCGGTGAGGGCGACGAAGGCGTCGTCGAGGGTGGTCTGGTCCACCCGCAGGTCGCCGGCGGTGACCTGGTTGCGGGCGAGCACGGTCGTGACGGCGAGCAGCACGTTGCCGGTGCCGGTGACCACGAGCTGGTGGCCGGCGCGTTCGACGGTGGTGACCTCGGGCAGGGCGGTGAGCAGGCGGTGGTCGACCGGCGCGGACGGCCGGAACCGGATCCGCTGGCGTTCGTCGACTCGGGCTACCAGGCCGGCGGGGGTGTCGAGGGCGACCAGGCGGCCGGCGTCGATGACGGCGAGGCGGTCGCAGAGCCGCTCGGCCTCCTCCATGAAGTGGGTGACCAGCAGGATGGTGACGCCGCGGTCGCGGATGCGTTCGATCAGATCCCAGGCGTCGCGGCGGGCTTGCGGGTCCAGGCCGGTGGTGACCTCGTCCAGCACGGCCACCCGCGGGTTGCCGACCAGCGCCAGAGCGATCGACAGGCGCTGCTTCTGCCCGCCGGAGAGCTTGCCGAACGGCGCATTCAGCTTGGCGGTCAGGTTCAGCGTCTCGATCAGTTCGCGCCAGTCGGCGGGGTCGCGGTAGAAGGAGCTGTACAGCTCCATCGCCTCACCGACCCGCAGCTTGTCGGGCAGCTCGCTCTCCTGCAACTGGGCGCCGAGGACCTGGCGCAGCTCGCCGGTGTCGCCGCGGGCGTCGATGCCGCAGACGGTGATGGCGCCGCCGTCGGGCTCGCGCAGCGCCTCGATGCACTCGACGGTGGTGGTCTTGCCGGCCCCGTTCGGGCCCAGGATGCCGAAGATCTCGCCCGGCTCGACGGCGAAGCTCACCCCGTTGACCGCGGTGTGCTCGCCGTAGCGCTTGACGAGGTCGTTCACCTCGATGATTGCCATGCCGACAGCCTGCCGCCCGCACCCGGGCCGCCGAATCGACTCGGTGGTCACGCCGGGCGCCGACCCTGACGGACACCCTGATCAACCGATCGGTGGATCGCAGGGTCAGCACCCGGGCGTTCGGTGAGGTCAGGCGGGAACGCGGAGGACGTGCAACTCAGCGGGGTCGGCCGGGTCGATGTCGTCAACCGTCAGGGCGTAGAGCCGCCGGCCGTTCGGCGCCCAGGCGAGCCCCCGGGCGACGGCCCGGTTGTTCTGTCCGGTCAGGTCGGTCTGCGTGCTCGCGGATCCGTCGGCGGTGAAGACGAACAGCTGCGGAGAACCCCCGGTAGGCACGGTGGTGGCCGCGGCGACCCGCTCGCCGTCACGGGACAACTCGACGGAACTCGGGAACGGCCCGGTGTCGTAGGCGCGGACCGGCTGACTCATATCGGTCATCGCGTACGCCTGGACGAGGTACGGGTTCGAAGCCGCCGCATACACCGTCACACCGTCCGGATCGAGCGCTATGTCGGCCAGGAAGCCGCGTTCCGGATCCCGGCCGGGAAGACCGGACTGGCTCAGGGTGCCGCCGGTACCCACGTCGTACGCCCAGGTCTCGGCCGGGGTGAGGGCGGTCGTGCCGGCCACCAGAATGGTCGGGTCACGCCGGGCGGTGGCGAGCAGCGGCGGCGCGAAGAACTTCTGCCCGGCCAGCCCGGTGGCCACGGTCGAGCGGCGCAGGTCGACGCGGCCGATGTCGCTGTCCCACTGCCCGCAGCCGTAACTGAACCACAGGTAGCGGCCGCCGAAGGCCAGGCTGGACGGGCAGGCCCCGTCCCCGGTGTCGTAGCGTGCCGACTCCACCAGCGACGCGGTGTCGAAGGCGGCGATGGCGCCGGCCGACGGCAGGGCGACGTACAGCGTGCGGCGATCGTTGCTCAACTGTAGATCGGTCGGGCCCGGCAGCCCGTCCAGGACACCGGTCACGGTGCCGGCCACGTCGGTCACCACGATCTGCGTGGCGTCGCTGCCACCGCTGACGAAGACGCGGTCGCCGGTCGCGACCACATCGGCCGGCCTGGTGAACGGCAGCACGGTGCGTGCCGGCGGCGCGGCCGCCGCCGCGGCCGGGCCGGCGAGAACACCGGCCGCGCACGCCGCGACCGTGGCGGCGAGCGCGAGCTTCTTGACGTTGCTCATGGTTTTCCCCTTTGCGCGTACGTGGGTCGCGCACGGCGGAGCAGTCGGCCACCCCCGTGCGCCGAACTGGAAATCCGAAGATGTACCACAACGGGGCAAGTCCCCCCGGCCGTTGGCCGAGAGGGATCAGCCGTTGTCGCGGGTGGCGAAACCCGTCTGGTAGGCGAGGACGACCGCCTGCACCCGGTCGCGGATGCCGAGCTTGGTGAGGATGCGCGCGACGTGTGTCTTGACCGTCGTCTCGGCGACCACCAGCTCGGCGGCGATCTCGGCATTGGACAGTCCGCGAGCGATCAGCCGCAGCACATCCCGCTCGCGGTCGGTCAGCGCGGCCAGCTCGGCCGGGGCACCGGCCGCGGGGGCGGGCGCGGCGAACCGCTCGAGCAGCCGGCGGGTGATCGACGGCTCGATCAGCGAGTCACCGGTGGCGGCCGCGCGGACCGCCGCGATCAGCCGGCTGGACGGGGCGTCCTTGAGCAGGAAACCGGCCGCTCCGGCGTGCAGGGCACGGTAAACGTACTCGTTCTGGTCGAAGGTCGTGAGCACCACGATCGTCGGCGGGCCGGGCTGCCGGAGGATCTGCTCGGTGGCGGCGAGACCGTCCAGCTCGGGCATCCGGATGTCCATCAGGATCACGTCCGGCGTGGTCAGCTGCGCCTGCCGGATCGCCTCGGCGCCGGTGTCCGCCTCGGCGACGACCTCGATGTCGTCCTCGGCCTCCAGGATCACCCGGAAGCCGGTGCGCACGAGGGTCTGATCATCGGCGATGAGCACTCTGATCTTCCCGGCCACGCGAGAATTCTCCCGCGTGCGGCGTCGTCCCCGGGTCATCCCTGAGGAGGATGGCGGCCGCCGAAATCGTCATTCGGACAGACGACGGCTACCCGGCGCGATCCCTAGCGTCGGATGCATCGCCAACGTCTATCCAGGAGAGAACCATGAAGATCTTCCAGGGTGTCCGGCCCCTCGACTACGTGCTCGCGACAGTGCTGAGCGCCGCCGGTGTGCTCCTCATGTTGCTCAACATCATCGACGGGGACGACCCGTCGCTGGTCCACCCGGTGTCCACCACGTCCTGGCTGATCGTTCCGGCGTTCCTCCTGGTCACCGTGCCGATCCTGTGGCGCCGCCGGAACGTCCTGGCGGTCGTCGCGGTGACCGTGGCAGCCACCGCCGCGCACGTGCTGGCGTTCGGCTGGCTCACCCGCTGCGGTGTGGTCCTGCCCCTGTCGGCGGCTCTGGCGTACGCGGTGGCCCGCTTCTCCCGCACCCGCCGCGACCACCTGCTCGGCCTGACCGGCGTGCTCGCCCTGCAGGTGATCATGCTGACCCGGGACGCCTCCGCCGGGCTGATCGACGCGCTCCCGGTGGCGGTTGTGCCCGCCGCGCTCTTCTACGGGATCGGGCTGCTGGTCCAGAATCGGGTCAGTAAGCGGCAATCCGCGGCCGTGCAGCGCGTGACGGTCTGACCCGGCCGGGATGCAGGGGAGCGCGATCATGGGTGAGGTCTTCCGCGACGTCAAGTTCCGCGACTGGCTGCTCGCGGGAGCCCTCACCGTGCTGGGTGCCGTGCTGATGCTGTTGAACATCACCGCCTCGGACGCCGACATCGCCGCGGACGTCGCGAGCGGCGCGATGGCCCACCCGATCGACAGTCACTCGCTGTGGCTGGTGCCGGTGTTCGCCGCGGCCACGATCCCGGTGCTCTGGTGGCGGCGCAGCGTCCTGACGGCCGCCACCGTCTCCCTGGGCGTCCTCGTGGCGCACGATCTGCTGTTCGGCTGGGTCACCCGGTGCGGGGCCGGACTGCCGTTGGCCTTCGTCCTCGCCTTTCTCGGAGCGGTGGCCTATGCGCGTACGAAAGCATGGGTCTGTCTGGGGGTCTGCGTGCTGATCACGGCCGCCGTGCTGGCGGCGGACGCGTCGGCCGGCCCCTCGGCGCTGCTGCTCGCGCTGCCGATGGTGTTGATCGTCTTCGGCGTGGGCCGGGCCGCCCGGCAGCGCACCGAGCTGAACCGGCAGCTCACGGCCCACGACGAGGAGCTGCGCCAGCTGCGGGACGACCGGGCGGCGCTGGCCGTGGCGGACGACCGGGCGCGGTTGTCGCGGCAGCTCGACGGGCTGTTGCAGGAGCGCCTCGACAGGCTGACCCGCGACGCCGAGTCGGTGGACGGGCTGCCACCCGCGCAGGCCCGGGCCCGGTTCGAGGCGATCGAGTCGGACTCGCGGCAGACCATGGAGGACATGCGGGAGATCGTCGGCCTGCTGCGCGGCGGCGAGGTCGCCCTGGCGCCGGCGCCCACGGTCGCGCACCTCGACGCGTTGCTGGCCCGGCATCGATCGCCGCAGTCGCGGCTGACCGTCAGCGGTGATCCGCGCTCGCTTCCCGCCACGGTGGAGCTGTCCGCCTACCGGATCGTGGAATACCTGGTGACCGCGCTCGGTGACCGTCCGGTGCAGGTGGCGATCCGCTTCGACGACGAGGCCCTGGAGATCCGGGTGCAGGGTTCGGTGGGACGCGGGCCGCAGGTGCGGGCCGCCGTCGCCCGGGTCCGGGAACGCGCGAAGCTGCACGCCGGATCGGTCGAGGTGAAACTCGCCCGCGGGTCCGCGCGGGTGGTCGCGCAGCTGCCCGTGCTGGGATGACGCGCGATGCGCCGGCTCACGATCGCGCTGGTGCTGGCCGTCGTCGTGCTGCCGGCCGCGTGGCACGGCCGGCCCGATCCGATTCTCCTGGCCTGCCTGGCGGCGAGCGGCCTGTCGCTGATCTGGTGGCGCACGCACCCCCGGACGGTGGCGCTGGCCGGCGGCGCGCTCTGGCTGCTCGGCGCGCTGCTGGCCCGTGACGTCTGGTTCCCGGAGTCCGCCTTCGTGATCATGGCGTTGCTGTCGACCGTGACCGCGCTGGGTTTCCGCAGCTGGTGGGCCGGCGCCGGGCTGGCCGCCTATCTGGTCGTGCTCTTCCTCGTGACCGGCGGGACCAACCCCGTGCCGCTGATCGTCTTCGGTCTGCCTGGATATCTGGCCGGGACCGTGCTGCGGCAGCGGCGGGAGACCGCCGACCAGCTCGCGGCCCGCGCGCGGGAACTGGAGGAGGAGCGGGATCTCTTCGCCGACCTGGCGCTGCGGCACGAGCGGTCGCGGATCGCCGCCGAGTTGCACGACATCGTCGGGCACGCGATCAGCGTGATGATCATCCAGGCGGCGGCCGGGCAGCGCCTCGTGGACCGTGACCCGGACCGGGCACGAGCGGCCTTCACGGCGATCGCCGAGTCGGCCCGGCAGGGCCGCGGCGACCTGCAGCGGCTGGTCGATCTGCTCGGTGGCGGCGCTGTCGAGAGCCCGGACCTCGCCCTGATCGACGAGGTGGTCACCCGGGCCGGGCGGTCCGGGCTCGACGTCTCGTGCCGCTTCGACGGCGCCTGCGACGACGTCACCCCGGAGGTCGCGCACCTGGCCTTCCGCGTGGTGCAGGAGAGTCTGACCAACGCCTTGCGCTACGCGCCCGGCGCCGCTGTGCGGGTCACGGTCAGCGGTTCGTCCGACACCTTGCGGGTACGGGTGGAGAACGACCCCACTTCGCTCCGCGTGGGTGGGGTGCCGGGCACCGGGCGCGGGCTGACCGGCCTGCGGGAGCGGGTGCAACAGCTCGGCGGCCAGCTGACCGCCGGGCCGAGATCGGGTGGTGGCTGGGCCGTGCAGGCCGGCTTGCCGCAGCACGGCCGCTGAACCCAGGTCGCATCTCGCGGGTGCTTGCGCAGGCTGCGTCCTGCGGTGCTCCTCAGGCCGCGTTCTGCGGGTGCTCGCGCAGGCCGCGTCCTGCGGGTGCTCGCGCAGGCTGCGTCCTGCGGTGCTCCTCAGGCCGCGTTCTGCGGGTGCTTGCTCAGGCCGCGTCCTGCGGGTGTGGAGCGCGGACCACCAGCACCGCGATGTCGTCGTGGTCGGCGCCGTTCAGCCAGTCGCTGGTGCACTGCTCGATCCGTTCCGCCACGAGAGCGGCCGGCATACCGGCGTAATCAGTCAGCAGGGCGATCAGCCGCTGCTCGCCGAACGCCGCGCCGAGCGGACCACCCTCGGCGTCCACCACCCCGTCGGTGTAGAGCACGCAGGTCTCGCCCGGAGCCAGCCAGATCACCGCCTCGGCGAACTTCGCCGACGCCTCGGCGCCGAGCATCATGCCGCCGATGTGCTGCACCTGCACCGTCCCGGCCCGCCGCACCACCAGCGGCGGAGGGTGACCGCCGGCGGCCAGCCGCAGCAGCGCGCCGCCGTGCGGCACCACCCGGACGACGCCGATGAGCAGCGTGGCGAACTGCGTCGCGTCCGCGCCGTCCGGGTCGAACGTCTCGTCGTTGAGCAGGTTCAGCAGGTCGAGCGGCTGACTGGTGAACGGCTGCAGGGCCCGCAGCGACTTGCGCAGCCGGTTGCCGGCCACCGCCGCCTCGATGCCCTTGCCGCACACGTCGCCCAGCGCGCACAGCGCACCCCCGTCGGCCAGCGACTCGACGTGCAGGATGTCGCCGCCGATGCGATGCGCCTCGCGGGCCGGCCGGTACGCCGCGGCCAGCTCGATCCCGGCGACCGACGGCAGCGGGGCCGGCAGCAGCGCCACCCGCAGCTGTTCGGCGAGCTGCACCTGGTCGCGGTAGAGCAGGGCGGCCGTCACCGCACGGCTGACCGACGCGGCGAACTCCGCCGCGAGCTCCTGGTCAGCGGCGGTGAAGGCCGGCTGATCGGGGTCGCGCAGCAGCAGCAGAACGCCCCGGCACTGGTACGAGCACGACAGCTGCACGACCGCGCCGTGGCCGTCGTGCTCCGTGCCGCCCGGCAGGGCCCACCGTCCGAACGGGACCGGGCGCAGCCGGATGACGTCGGTCTCGGTCAACCGGGACCGGATCCAGGAGGGCAGTCCGGCCGGGGCGGCGATTCCCTCCCGATCCGTGCCGCCCGCCGTCCACCACAGCGCCTGCTGGTCGAGGACCAGGACGAGCACGGCTGACCGGGCCAGCGCCGGCACCGCGAGCCGGACCGCGGCGCCGGCGTTGCGATGCAGGTTCAACGACCGGCCGAGGACCCGGTACGCGGTCATCAGCAGATCTCGTGGCTCGGGCTGCCCGGTCATGACGGTCCCGGCTCAGCCCGGGAAGGAGAAGGTCAGCCGCACGGTGGTACCCCCGGGGCCGGTGTCGATCTCCACCCCGTCGCAGATCTGGCGGACCAGCCACAGGCCGGCCAGACCGATCCGGCCGGGTCGTGGCCGGGGACGCTCCTCCAGGAACCGGCGGGGGATCCCGGGACCCTCGTCGCTGATCTCGATCATCAGCCGGTCACCCCGGCCACGCACCCGGATGTGCCCCTGCCCGCCGCCGTGCCGCACCGAGTTCGCCATCACCTCGGTGACCGCGAGCATCAGTTTGTACTGATCCATGTCGGACATTCCGACGCTGGCGGCGTAGCTGCCCAGGCGGTGCCGGACGGTTCTGATCTCGTCCATGTCGAAAGGCTCGTCCAGGATCTCCACCTCGGTCGTGGCCCGGCTGTCGGCCTTCATCCGGGGAGCCTTGCCGTCAGCGCTCGGAGTGTTGTCCGCCTCCGCCGTGTCCAGACGGAACAGCGTGGTCAGGCCGGCCAGGCGCAGATGGTGCCGCACCTCGGGACGGGCGCCGTACAGGTGGAATTCCGCGCCGGCGCGCAGCGCGCGGCGGCGCAGGAGAAGAAGCAGGGCGATGCCGGAGGAGTCGAGCGACGTGACGTCGGACAGGTCGACGAACATCCGCGTGTTCGGATCCGCCGCCTTCATTGCCCGCTCGACCGGCGTCAGCACCTCGTCGTGCCGCACCAGGATCACCGATCCGGTGAGCACGACACGAACCGTTCCCTGCGCTGTGACGTCGACCTGCACTGGATTGTCCATGCGCATGCCCTCGTTCGTCATCGGCCGGCGCCGTGGCCGGCCGCACGCCGATCCTCAGTACGAGGGTAAATGCCCCACCCGGCGGCGGATGAACCGGCTGCTGTGCCGGGATCGCTGAATCGGGGCAACGCCGCGCGTATCGTGAGTGGTGAGGCCCCTGTCCGGCCGGGTGGAGAAGAGCCGATGGAACTACCCGCGGAACCGGCGAAGTGGAGTCCGGAGCTGTCCGTCACCCCGGCGGGTGACCGGGCCGCCGTCCGGCTCACCGTGAGCGGCGACCTGGACATGGTCGGCGTGCAGGAGTTCCTCGACCGGACCGGCAAGTTGCTGCCGTCCCTGACCGGCCCCCTCGAACTGGACCTCCGCGCGGTCGGTTTCATCGACGGCGCCGGCGTCCGGGCCCTGCTGCAGCTGCAGCACGAGGCGAGCCGCTCCGGTCACCGCATCACGGTGGTCGCCGTCAGCCCCGCGGTGGCCCTCATCCTCACCCTGCTCGGGTGTGAGGACCTGGGCCACCGCTGACGGCGGTCAGTCCAGCAGCGAGCGCACGAACTACGTTGCGGGCTCGCAGCTGACCGGCGTCCGGCCCCGGCGACGCCATTCTCTACCGCCTCGGTGACAGCGACTGGGAGAACGACCACGTCGGCATCGTGGTCGCGGTCAGGGGGTCCATGGTGACCACGGTGGAGGGCAATTCCTTCGACCGTACAGAGCGACGGAACGTGACCCGCGGCGGCCGCAGCATCTCCGGCTATGCCCGCCCGCGAGGCCGCTGATCGCGAGGTGCCCTTACCAGGCTGACCAGCGCTCAGCGGGTCATCCACAGCTTCGAGTTATGCACAGCAGGCGAAGAAGAGGGCGGCACGTCCAATCGCTGTACCGCAAGACTGGGCGTGCTCCCGAGCTGTCATCTTCGTTCCGGACTTTCGGACGGCTCAGGGCGCGGCACGAGACAAGCGAACTTGAGTGATCAACCACCCGAATCCGATGGGACCATGGATGACCCTGCCCCGCCTGCGCGATCGGCTCTGCGACTGCCGATGCCCGCTTCATCACCGCAACTCCCGATCCAGCTACGACAGCGAGGGCTGCGCATGCCTGATGACCTGTTCCTCGCAGCCTCCGACGCTGGTTCTCCAGGATTGGGGATGTGCCCTGTTCCTTCATCCGGACAGCGGCCATCTCTGGTTCGTCATGGCCGACGCCGACGGCGGGTGGGAATGGGATCATGCCAACGACGTCGATGCTCGTTCCGACGTTTTCGAGGTCAGCAGGAAGATCGAGGACTCGCTGCGCCGCATCGAGTCTCTGGTGGAGAGTTCGACGTGAGCGCCCTCGGCGGCCGCCGCGGACTATCCCCAGACGGCCTTCATGCGCTGACGCTGATCGTCGGTGGCGGCGTCACGGATGAAAGCGCCGTCGGGCGCCTGATGGATGCAGTCGATGCCATAACGGTTGAGCAAGGCGATGTCGGCCGGTGACGGCGGTGCCGGGAAGAGAGCGGAGAGCCGGGTCACCGGTTCCGGTGCGTGAATGACGTAGTCGAGAAGTTGCCCGAGGGCCTGCCGTACGAACTGGTGACCGGCAGCGCGTTTGGCCTCGATGATTTCGGGGCCGGCCGGACCGGTGACGTACAGATCAGTGATGCCGGCCCGGGTGCTGATCCTTCTGGCCGTCTCATCGGGTGCGAGTTCGGATCGGTATCGGCTCACCAGCAGCGCCTCGGCACGGTGGACAAGGGTGATGCCGGCCGGCCGCGTGTAGCTGGTGTGCGTGGTGTTCACGGCCTCGACGTCGAGGAACTGGGCCGTCTCACCGGAGAGGGCCGCTGTGAGACGAGATTCCTGTGTTACCTGCTGCGCCGCGGCGGTGAGGGTGTCGATAGCCAGCCCCTGGAGGATGGTGTCGCTCTTGGCCTGGTCCAGGAATCGGAGCCCCATGAAGTTGTCGCCGGGATTGAATCCGGGTAGATCCCAGATCTCCTCATAGGGGATCTCGGTGCGCTGAAATGCGATCAGGCTGTAGACGTTCTGGTAGCTGCCGCGCTCCTCATGGGGATCCCAGAGGGTGTTCGCGAAAGCGGAGTTCCGGAAGCTGTAACCCACCTCGCCGATCGCGCGAACGATCTTCTTGCCGGTGAACAGGATGACGTCGCCCTCCTCCAAGGTCGCCATCCGGGCATCGTGATTACCGGTGGCTCCCCAGAACCTGGCTGATCCGCCGGGATGAAAATCCATCAGAGCGGCCATATCGGCAGTGGTCAGGGCGAGCTGCCTCGGAGCCGTGGTGAATGGCACCTCTTGATCAAGGGTGTCCGCCCAGTGTCGCCAAGCGTCCCTGTTGCCATAGGAAGGTTGGATGACGACTCTGGTCATGCTTGTCTCCGGTCCCGTTGTGGTGGCTGCGCCATGCTGTCCTACCCTGCGGCGGTGCCGCTGTCCAGCCATCCGGAACCCGTCTCGCCTCCGAACGCTCGGGTGCGGATGACAGATCCGATCGGACGCTTCACGACACCGTTGCGAGGACCGCTATCGTCGGCCGGGGCGGGTGATCAGGTTGCGGTCCAGGGCGACCACCACTGCGTGCGTACGGTCGCTGACGTCGAGCTTCGCGAAGATGCGCAGTAGGTGCGTCTTCACCGTGGCCTCCGCGATGACCAGCCGCTTGCCGATGTCGCCGTTGGAGAGACCGTCGGCCACGCCGTTGAGCACCTCGGCCTCGCGGACGGTCAGCGTCACCGGCGCCGGCTGGCGCATGCGGGCCACGAGCCGCTGCGCGACCCGCGGGGCGAGGACCGTCTCGCCGCGGGCGGCGGCGTGGATCGCGTCGACGAGCTGCTCGCGGGTGGCGTCCTTGAGCAGATATCCGATGGCGCCGGCCTCGACGGCGCGTTCGATGTCGGCGTCCGTGTCGTACGTGGTGAGGATCAGCACCCGCGTGTTCCCGCCACCGGCGACGATCTCGGCGGTGGCCTCCACCCCGTCGAGCACCGGCATGCGCAGGTCGAGCAGGGCGACGTCCGGCTGGTGCCGGCCGGCGAGTTCGACGGCCTGCCGACCGTCGGCCGCCTCGCCGACGATGTCGATGTCCGGCTCGGGGGCCAGCAGCGCGACGACGCCGGCCCGCATCACCGTGTGATCGTCGGCCACAATGATCCGTGTCATCTCGTCGCTCCACTCGCCGGTAACGTCGCCAGGATGCGGGTGCCGTCGCCCGGTGAGCTGGTGACGACCAGTTCGCCGCCGAGTTCGGCCAGCCGGCGGCGCATGCCGTCCAGGCCGAAGCCGCGCGAGCCGGCGACGACGAACCCGCGGCCGTCGTCGGTGATCTCCAGTTCGGCGGTGTCGCCGTTCGCCGCCAGCACCACGCCGACGGTCGTGGCGGCGGCGTGTTTGCGGACGTTGGCCAGCGACTCCTGCAGGCAGCGCAGCAGCGCGATCCGGGTCTGCTGGTCGCCGGCGATGTCGGCGAGGTCCGCCTCGACGGCCACCCCGGTGTCCTCGGCGAACCGGTCCAGGACCCGGCGCAGTGCCTCCCGGATGGTTCCGGTGGCCTGCGGCGCCGACCCCACCAGGATCCGTGCCTCGGCCAGGTTCTCCCGGGCCGTCTGTTCGATCGAACGGAGCTGGCGCGCCGTACGGTCGGGGTCGGACGGAAGACCGGCCCGCGCTGCCTCGGCGAGCACCACGATGGACGCGAAACCCTGCGCGAGGGTGTCGTGGATCTCCCGGGCCATGCGGTTCCTCTCCTCGGCGGCGCCTTGGCGCTGCAGCGCCAGATCCAGCTCGGCGCGCAGCCGGGCGGTGTCCACGGCGTGGTCGCGGACCAGCCGCTGGATCAGCAGTGCCCCCAGCGTGCCCACCGCGAAGCCGATGACGACGGCCAGGGAGTTGCCGGTGTAGAGGCCGGTCCGCAGGGCGCCGCCGGCCAGGGTGACCGCGGCGGCCAGCCCGCTGAGCGTGATCGCCTGGCGGGTGTCCCGGCTGAACAGCCAGAACTGGGGGATCGACACGATGAGGAACGCCGCGCCGCCGCCGAGCAGGAAGGCGCTCGCGCCCAGCCCGGCGATCAGCAGGCCGAGGAAGAGCGCCGGGAACCTGCGGGCCGCCGCGTAGCCCGCCGCGAGCACGACCGCGATGATCAGCGACCACGTCCGCAGCCCGGCGGATCGGTCGGCGACCGCGACCAGCGGCGGGCACAGGCCGAGGACCACCCAGGTGACGGCGTAGGCCCGGCTCAGTGCCCGCTGGCGATTCACGCTGGTCAGCGTACTTCCGCGAGGTGCCGGCCGAGGGCCGCCCCCGGCCGGCCCGGCGGGGTGCGGCGTGCCGGCCACCAGCTGCGCTCGCCGAGCAGCAGCATCAGCGCGGGCAGGATCATGATGCGGATGACCACGGCGTCCAGGATGACCGCCACGGCCAGGACGAAGCCCATCTGCTTCATCTCGATGATGTGCAGGCCGACGAAGCTGGCGAAGACCGTCACCATGACGAAGGCGGCGCTGGTCACCACCCGTGCGGAGCTGCCGATGCCGTCGAGGACCGCCTGGCGGGTGGGCACGCCGCGCAGCACCGCCTCCCGGATCCGGCTGATCACGAACACCTGGTAGTCGGTGGAGAGTCCGAAGAGGATCACGAACAGGAACAGCGGCACGCGGGAGCCGATCGAGCCGGTGGAGTCGAAGTCGAGCAGTCTCTCCGCCCAGGAGTTCTGGAAGACCAGCACGAGCACGCCGAGCGAGGCGCCGACCGAGAGCAGGTTCAGGAACACTCCCGCCACGGCGAGGGCCACCGACCGGAACGCCCACACCGTCATCACGAAGGTCACCAGCAGCAACGCTCCGATGATCAGGGGGAGTCGCTGCTTCTGATGGTCCGGGTAGTCGGCGTACCGGGCGACGTCACCGGTGACGGCCACCTCGACGCCGGCTAGCGCTCCGACGGTCGCCGGCACGTATTCGCTGCGCAGGGTCTGCAATGAGGTCTTGGCGGCGCCGGTGCTCACGTAGTGCGGCACGGCTAGCTCCAGCACGCTGATCCGCCCGTCCGCGGAGGTGCGCAGCTCGGCGGTGCCGGCCAGCCGGTCGTCGCTCCTGGCGCGTTGCGCCAGCTCGCCGAGCGCGGCGCCGACTTCGCCGGCGCGGTCGCCGCCGGCCCGGACGACCACCTGATGCATGGCCTTCAGCTCGGGGAACGCCGCGTTCAGCCGATCGTACGTCTGCATCGCCGGCACCTCGCGAGGGTGCGTCTCCCGGCCCATGTCGGTGAGGTTGAGCCCGAGGAGCGGGGCGGTCAGCGCCAGCATGGCCACGACCGCGATGCCCAGGACGGTGGCGGGCCGGCGGCTGGTGAGCCGCAGCAGGGCGCCGGTGATCCGGCCGGCTCCCTGCTTCTGCCGCCGCGCGGAGCGGCCGCCGAGCTTGACCAGCAGAGCGGGCAGCACCGTCATCGAGCTGAGCACCGCGACCAGGGTGACCGTGATCGCCCCGGTCGCGATCGAGGAGAAGATCACGTCGTCGGCCAGGTACATGGTGGCGCTGGAGACGATCACCGCGATCCCGGAGAGCACCACGGCCCGTCCGGACGTCGCCGCGGCGATGTCCACGATCCCGCGGGAGTCGAGCCGGCCGCCGTTTCGGGCCCGCTCCTCCCGTTCCCGCTTCAGATAGAACAGCGTGTAGTCGACGCCGACCGCCATGCCGATCAGCAGGATCACGTTCGTGCCGACACCCGCGTCCGGGAAGAGGTGCGAGGCCAGCATGGACAGACCGATCGCCGCGGCGATCGACGACAGGGCGAGCACCAACGGTACGACGGCCAGCGCGATCGACCCGAACACGACGAAGAGCGTGAGCAGCGTGACCGGCACCGCGATCATCTCGGTACGGGCGAGGTCGTCGCTGCGCAGTTCCCCGATGCCCTTGCTGATCGACGGGCTGCCGGTCTCCTCCACCCGCAACTGCGGATGTGCCGCCTGCACCCGGGCCGTCTGCTCGCGCAGCGGGTCCACGTGCTTCTTGCCCTCCAGCTCCGGGCCGCGCATGGTCACGTCGACGCGGACCGCCGTGCCGTCGCCCGACCAGACCGGCGCGCTCACCGATTCGACCTCGGCCAGCGTCCGCATCCGGGTGGCGACGTCGCGTGCGGCGGTCTCCGCCTCGGCCCGGTCGAAGCCGCCCGCACCGGCGCTGATCAGGACCCGCTCGACGGGTTTCTGCCCCAGCCCGCCCTCGGCGGCGATCGCCTCGGCCCGGCCGGCCTCGCCGATACGGAAGTCCTCAGTGGTGGCCGCGTTGCCGCCCGCCGCCACCCCGGCCGCCATGCACAGGACCACGAAGAGCATCCAGCCGGCGATCGCTTGCCAGGGGTGCCGGGCGCTCCAGCCGGCCACCCGTACAGGAAGGTTTCTCATGGCGTAAATGCTGGTCGCCGGGCTGTGTCCGCGGACAGCCTCGACCGATCTAACCTGCCGTCCACCGACCGGTGGACGGCAGGGCGCTCAGCGGGCTCGCAGGCCGCGGGTCAGGGTGGGGATCATGACGGCTGCGGGGATCAGGTGCAGTGCGATGAGGGCGGCGGTCGTGGCGGCGTTCGCCCCGGAGATCAGCGGCGGGACGAAGGAGATCGCCGTCAGGGTCAGTGCCGTCCAGAGGAATCGCTCGGCGGGGCGAGCGCTCCAGCGCAGCAGCGCGACGGCGATCACGACGCCCACGACCGAGGAGAAGCCGGTCACCACGGCGAACCCGCCCAGCGGGATGGTCTCGCCACCGTCCGGGACCGTGAAGTCGACGCCGGCGGCCCGGGCGAGCGCGGCGGCGAGGGTGGTGGCCACCATCGCCGCCGCTGTGGCGAGCAAACCGGTGACGGCGAGCCAGCCGGATGCCGGGCGTGCGGCCATCGCGATGTCGTTCGTGCTGGTCATGTCGTTCCTCCAGGGTTCGGTGACTGATTCGGGCGTGACGATGCGCAGCCGTGCCGTACGACGGCCGGGGTTGCGCAGGGCACGGACGCCGGTGCCGCGCAGCCAGAAGCCGGCGTTGCGCCCGAGGACCGGCCCGGGCTCGCCGTTGCGCAGCTCCAGCTGCACCCGGCCGCGGGTGACGACGCCGAACGCGTGGTGCCACTGCTCCGCGACCACCGCGACCCGCGCGCCGCCGCGCAGCGCGAGCGTCCGCACCGGGTTACTCCGTGCCGTCCGCCGGCAGGCTCTCCGGCAGCCCGAGGCGCGGGAACTGGTCGCTGTGGAAGATGACCACCTCGGTGATCTTCCCGCCGGTGATGCGCAGGACGTCGATCGTCAGCGGCCGGTACGCACCCTCCTGCCAGTGGTAGAAGGCAACGGCGGGCTGCCGGTTCACCGCGGTCGGCACGGCCCGCAGGCCCGTCATCTCGGCGAAGCCCTGCTCGACCCAGTCCTTCACCACGGTGTCGCGGCCGACGTGGACTCCCGGCGTGGGCGGCATCGCGTAGCGGACGTCGTCGCGCAGCATCGTGGTGATCGCGTCGATGTCCGTGGCCACGCTGGCCTCGGTGAAGCGGCGCACCAGCTCGCGCGTGCCGGCGTCCTCGTCGCCGCCGGTCCAGTCCTGCCGTTCGGCGGGCAGGTGCTCGCGCATGCCGGCGCGGGCCCGTTGCAGCGCGCTGTTGACCGAGTTGACCGAGTCGCCGAGCAGTTCCGCGACGTCCTTCGCCGGCCAGCCGAGCACGTCGCGCAGGATCAGCACGGCCCGCGGGCGCGGCGCGAGGTGCTGGACCGCGACCACGTACGCCAGCTCGATCGTCTCCCGCGCGACGGCGAGGGTCTCCGGCTCGTCCGCGCCGGCCGCGGGCAACTCGTCGAGCAGCCGATCCGGGTAGGGCTGCAACCACAGCACCTCCCCGCCGGTCGCCGGTTCCGGGCGGCACTTGGCGAGCAGGTCCAGACAGGCGTTGGTGGCGATCCGGTAGAGCCAGGCCCGGAACGTCGAGCGCCCGGCGAAGGTCTCCCGCCGCCGCCAGGCCCGCAGGAACGTCTCCTGCACGGTGTCCTCGGCGTCCTCGAACGACCCGAGCATCCGGTAACAGTGCACGTGCAGCTCCCGCCGGTGCCGCTCCGCCAGTCCCGAGAACTCCGGCTCGCCGACCTCGCCGAGCCGCATGTCCGCATCCATCACGTCATCCTTCCGCCTCACCACGTCCTGTCGTAGGTATGACGGGTGCGGGCGGGAGAACTCATCACCGCGGGCCGACTGTGATCACCCTTACCAAAGCGGCGCGGGCGGAAGAACCTGGTCACGGCACTCCTTGTGCGAAAGCGTGGCCGAAAATCGCACCCTGACCAGACCTGCTGCGGACCGCTCGCCCGGAGAGCTGCTCCCACTCGGGCGCCGTTTCCGGATCGTCCTGGTTCTCGGCTTCCTCACCGCGCTGGGGCCACTGACCATCGACATGTACCTGCCGGCCCTGCCGACGATCACCACCGACCTGCACACCAGCGCCGCGGCCGTCCAGCTGACGCTCACCGGAACGCTGGTCGGCCTGGCGCTCGGGCAGTTGCTGATCGGCCCGCTCTCCGACGCCATCGGCCGGCGGCTGCCCCTGCTCGCCGGCATCGCGGTGCACGTGCTCGCGTCGGTTCTCTGCGTGCTCGCGCCCGATCTGGCGATGCTGGGCACCCTGCGCATCCTGCAGGGCCTGGGCGCCGCCGCGGCCGCCGTGGTCGCGATGGCGATGGTGCGTGACCTGTTCGACGGATTCGCCGCGGCCCGCCTCTTCTCCCGCCTGATGCTGGTGGTCGGGGTCGCCCCGATCCTCGCCCCCACGGTCGGTGGCCTGGTGCTGGGCTGGACGTCGTGGCGCGGGGTGTTCGTGGTGCTGGCCGCCGCCGGCGCCGCCATCATGCTGGCCGCCGCGCTGGTCCTGCCGGAGACCCTGCCGGTCACCGGGCGCCGCAGCGGCGGTGTGCGGGGCACGGTCCGTGACTACGGCCGCCTCTTCACCGACCGGGTCTACGTGGGCCTGGTCCTGGTGGCCGGGCTGGCGATGGCGGCGCTGTTCGCCTACGTGAGCGGGTCATCCTACGTCTTCCAGGACGAGTACGGCATGAGCGAGCAGCAGTTCGCGCTGATCTTCGCGGGCGGCGCGGTCGGTCTGATCGGCGCCACGCAGTTCAACGTCCGCCTGCTGCGCCGCTGGACGCCGCAGCAGATCCTGGGCGGTTCGCTGCTGGCCGGTCTCGGGTTCGGCCTGGTGCTGCTGGCGCTGGCGGTCACCGGGACCGGCGGCCTGTTCGGCACCCTGATCCCGCTCTGGCTGGTGCTGACCATGGTCGGCCTGGCCATGCCGAACGCACCGGCCCTGGCTCTCTCCCGCCACGGTGAGGCGGCCGGCACCGCGGCCGCCCTGCTCGGGGCGATCCAGTTCGGCGTGGGCGCGGTGGCCGCACCGCTGGTCGGCATGCTGGGCGTCGGCGCGGTGGCGATGGCGATCGTCGTCTTCGGCGGCATGCTCGCCGCCACCCTGGTCTGCTTCCTGGTGGTCCGGCCGCACCGGCTCACGGTCGAGCACCGGGAGCCGGTCCTGGCCGTGGCCCACTAGGGCGTCTGGCCGCCGGGTGTGACCAGGCCGGTCTCGGCCGGGTGGCGATGAACCTGGCCTGCGGCTCGGCCCGGCTGCCACTGTCCCGGTTCAGCCCCGCCTCGGCGCTCGCCGCGCCGGCCCGGGCCGCCTACACCGCCGGGCTGGGCTTCCTCGCCCGGCGCGGCGTCCGCCGAGAATCCGCGGCCTGGCCGTGTCGTTCGCGCTCGGCGGCCTCGTCGCGATCATCCGCCGGCGGGCTCGCCTCGGATCAATCCGGATCGTCGACCCCGGAACGCGATCCGCGAGCCCGCTCCTCATAGGCCTGACGCGCGACCGGGTCGGCCTGGCTCAGGACCTTCCCGGCGTCCGACATTCTGTCGAGCACGGCCTGCACGCGACGGGGCAGGGCCTGGGTGAGCTTGGTGGGGCCCTGCACCCAGCGCGGGACCCACAGCTCGGCCTGCGGCTTGCGCAGGGCGGACTCGATCACCGTGGCCACGTCGTCCGGGCTGACCGTGGTGACGCCCCGGGCGGCGGGGATGCCGGCGGAGAGCTCGGTCCGCACCACGGTCGGCAGGATGAGCGTGACGTCGATGCCGTCGGGGGCGAGTTCGGCCCGCAGGGCCTCGCTGAACCCGACCACGGCGAACTTCGAGGCGGAGTAGGTGGCGGCGTTCGCGACGGCGAGCCGGCCCACCGCCGAGGCCACGTTGACGATGTGGCCGTGACCGCGGTCGACCATGCCGGGCACGACCGCCTTCGTACCGTTGATCATCCCGAAGACGTTGACGTCGAAGATGGTCCGGGTGATCTGATCGGGCTCCTTGAGCAGCGAGCCGAGCGGCATGATCCCGGCGTTGTTGATCAGCGCGTCCCACGGGCCCAGATGGTCGACCTCGGTCAGGAAGTCACGCCACGAGGCGGGATCGGTGACGTCCAGCCGGGCGGCCGTGACCCGGTCGCCGAAGGGTGCGGCGACCGCGGCCGCCAGGTCGGCGTCGAGGTCACCGATCGCGACCGAGGCGCCGAGCCGGGCCAGGCGCTGGGCGGTGGCCTGGCCGATGCCGCGCGCGCCACCGGTGACGATCACCGCCATCCCGGCGATCCGGCGGCTCATCGCGCTTCCCGGACCAGGTTGCGTACCGCTTTGCGGTCGAGTTTCCCGACGCTGGTCAGCGGCACCGCGTCCAGCACGGTGACCTCGCGGGGGTATTTGTACTTCGCCATCCGCTCCCGGGCGTACTCGACCAGCTCCGCGCCGCTGACCTGCTGACCCGGCGCCAGCTGGACCACGGCGACCACCTCCTCGCCGTGCTCCGGGTCCGGTCTGCCGACACACGCCGCGATCTGCACGGCCGGATGCTCCAGCAGCACGTCCTCGACGTCGCGGGGGAAGACGTTGAAGCCGCCCCGGATGATCAGGTCCTTCAGCCGGTCCACGACGTAGAGGTAGCCGTCCTCGTCGAGGCGGCCGACGTCGCCGGTGTGCAGCCAGCCGTCCCGGACGGTCCGCGCGGTCAGCTCCGGGTCGTTCCAGTAGCCGAGCATCACGCCGGGACCGCGGACGCAGATCTCGCCGTCCGCACCGGTCGGCACCGGCTTTCCGTCGGGGTCCAGGATCGCCGTCTCGTTGTGCGCAAGCGGCTTGCCGACGCTGCCGGCACGGTGCTCGGCGAGTGACTCCGCCGAGATCACCGCGCTGGACTCGGTGCAGCCGTAGCCCTGCAGGACAGTCACGCCGAAGGTCTTCTCGGCCGCGGCACGGATCGCCGGCGGCAGGGTGGCGCCGCCCGAGCCGAAGGATTGCAGCGACGACAGGTCGTAGTCGCCGAGCGGCTGGCCGAGCAGCATTTGCAGCATCGTGGGGACGACCGGGCTGGTTTCGAGGCGGTGCTCGGCGACCAGCTGCAGCCAGCTGACCGGGTCGAACCAGCGCTGCAGCACCGAGACCAGCCGCCGCTCGGAATGCATGCCGGCGATGGTGACGATCAGGCCGTAGGCGTGGGACAGCGGCAGTGGCAGCAGCGACCTCGTCGCGGACGACGACCGGGAGGTCAGCTCGAGGCCACGACCGGCCTCCCACAGCCCGCGATGGCTGAGCATGACGCCCTTCGCCCGGCCGGTGGTCCCTCCGGTGTAGAGCAGCGCCGCGAGATCGTCGTCCGCGCGCGGTTCGATCGGGGCCGGTTCGCCGGCCTCGAGCTCGGCGTAGTTCTCGCCGATCACGAACGTCCTGATGTCCAGGCCCTCGGCGGCGGCGCGGAACAGGGTGACCAGCTCCGGGCTGATGATCGCCGCGGTGGCGCCGGAGTCGGTGAGGATGTGCCGCAGCTCCGGACCGCTCTGCAGGAAGATCACCGGCGTCACCACCGCGCCGGCCCGCCAGATCGCCCGGTAGGAGATGAACACCTCCGGGGTGTTCATGGTCATCACGACCACCCGGTCGCCCGGCTGCACCCCGTGCGCGCGCAGCCCGCCGGCGACCCGGGTGGACCTGTCATGGATCTCGCCCGAGGTCAGCCAGGTGCCCTCGAAGAACAGCGACTCGTAGTCGCCGTGGCGTTCGAAGGCCTTCTCGGCAAGGACCGCGAGGTGGTGACCGCTCATAGCGTTTCCTCCCGCATCGCCAGTCGGGCGACCTCGTCGAAGGCCGCGACGTCGTCACCGAGCAGGAACCGGTCCACCTTGGCGCGCCGCCAGTACAGGTGGGCGTCGTGCTCCCAGGTGAACCCGATGCCGCCGTGCACCTGGATCACGGTCTCGGCGGCGAGCTCCAGCGTGGTGGCCGCGGCGGCTTTGGCGGCGGCCGCGGCCATCGGCAACTCGCCGGGTGCGTGACCGGCGGCCCAGGCGGCCCACCAGACCAGTGACCGCAGCTGCTCGACCGCGACGTACACGTCGACGAGCATGTGCTTGACCGCCTGGTACGAGCCGATCGGGCGCCCGAACGCGTGCCGCTCCTTCGCGTACGCCACGCCCGTCTCCAGCAGGCGGGCCGCGGCGCCCAGCCCCTCGGCGGCGAGGATCGTGCGGCCGACCCGCTCGGCCCGCTGCCACAGCGCGGCGGCATCGGGCGCCAGGGTGACGGTCTCGCCCAGGCCGACGTCGCCGAGACCTCGGGTCGGGTCGATCGGCTCCCGCGCGGTGACCCGGCCCGGCCCGCAGACCAGGGCGCCGTCGCGCAGCGCCAGGAAGGTGTCGGCGCCGATCGCGTCCAGCACCGGGCCGCTGTCGTCGACGACCGCGACGGCCAGGGTGCCGTCGGCGACCCCGGCCAGCCGGTCCGGTTCGCCCTCCAGGAGCACGGCCGCCCGCGCGAAGCTCACCAGCGACGGGCCGGCCAGCACCCGCCCGGCCTGCTCGGCCACCACGGCGAGCTGCAGGACGCTACCGCCGCCCCCGCCGGCGCTCTCCGGGATCGTGATCGTCGCGTAGCCGCTCTTGACCAGCTCCGCACGGCCGGGCCGGGCGCCCGTACCTTCCTCCAGCGCCGTCCGGGCCGCCGCCGGGGAGGCCGAGGCCGACAGGAACTCGCCGGCCGCGCCGGCCAGGTCCCGGTGCTCCTGGTCCAGGTCGAAGTTCATCGGGATCCTTTCGCGGAAACCGCGGCTTTAGCCGTGGGATGGAAGCGGAACCACAGCGGAGCAGGTCAGGGGTGGCCCATCCGCCGCCAGGGCCGGATGGGTGTCTGGTCAGACGTTGCGCTGGTCCTCGCGGATGATCTCTTTGAGCCGGGTGTCGACGTCACCGGTGATGACGTCGCGGCGGTACTTGGGGCACCAGAGGACGTGGTAGGTACAGCGGTATCCGACGGTGTTGTTCGATCGGATCCCGTCCGCCGTGCGAGTGACAAGTTGTCTTGTGTACAGTGGTTGGTGTGGTCGAGACGGTGCGCTACACCTATCGCCTGCGGCCCGGCCGCCAGGCGCGGGCCGCGCTGCTCGCCGAGTGGTCCCGCTGCCGATGGCTGTGGAACGAGGCCGTCCACCAGCAGGCGTCCGGGCGCAAGCCGACGTTCGGCAAGCTGAGCAAGCTGCTGACTGAGGCGCGGAGCCGCAACGCCTGGCTGCGTGCCGGCTCGCAGGTCGCGCAGCAGCAGACGCTGCGCACCTATGGGGCCGCCCTGGACGCCTCGTTCACGGTCAAGGGCCGGGGCCGGCCGAAGGTCAAGCGCAAGAAGGACGCGCTGCCGAGCCTGGAGTACACCACCCGGGGCTTCTCGATCAGAAACGGCCGGCTCTGCCTGCCGGGCAAGAAGACCGTCCCGGTCGTCTGGTCCCGCAACCTGCCGTCCGAACCGACGTCGGTCCGCGTCTACCGCGACAACGTGGGCCACTGGTACGCCTCGTTCGTGGTCCGCCGCGAGCAGGCCGAGGTGCCCGATGCTGATCTGCCGGGCATCGGTGTGGACTGGGGTGTGACGACCACCGCCACCACCACGAACCCGAACTTCGACCTGCCGCACCTGGGCCACCGCAAGCGCTGCGCGGCCGAACTGGCCAAGGCCCAGCGCAGGATGGCTCGCCGCCGCCGGCCCACAGGCCAGCCGGCGTCGAAGGGTTACCAGACTGCGAAGCGGCAGGCCGCCCGGATCGCCAAGAAGGCCGCCCGGCAGAACACCCACGACGCCCGTGTCTGGGCGAAGACCGTGGTCACCCACCACCGCCTGATCGCCGTCGAGGACTTCAAACCGACGTTCCTGGCCAAGAGCCGCATGGCCCGCAAGGCCGCCGACAACGCGATCGGCGCGGCCAAGCGAGAACTGATCGAGCGTGGCATGCGGGCGGGCCGCAAGGTGGTGCTGGTGCCGCCCGCCTACACCACCATGACCTGTTCCGGGTGCGGCGAGAGAGCCAATCTCCGCCTCGGACTGGGTGTACGGACTTTCGAGTGCGCGGCCTGCGGCTACACCGCCGGCCGTGACCTCAACGCCGCGAGGACGATCCTCGCCACGGCGGAACGTCACCGTGCCAGTGCCGACGACGTCAGACATCGGATCGCCTCCTTCCGCGACGGTGGATCAGATGCAGTCCGAGCTGGAAATCCAGGGCCTGTCCCCGGAGGGAAATCCCCCGGATTCATCCGTGGGGATCGTTAAGCCACGCTCTCCTTGAACGGGACGTCCTTGTCGGCCCGGGGCTCGGCGGGCAGGCCGAGGACCCGCTCGCCGATGATGTTGCGCAGCACCTGATCGCTGCCGCCGGCGATCGCGATGCCGGGTAACCCCGCCTGAGCGTTCTGCCAGGTGCTGTCGCCGTCGCGCGACGCGGCGACGCGGGCGTCGTCCCCGAGCACGCGCACCGCCAGGTCGGCCAGATCGCGTGCCGACCGGGTGCCGCTCAGCTTGCCCGCCGACGCCTCCGGACCGGGAAGCTCGCCCCGGCTCAGCTTCGACAGCTGGCGGTAACCGGTGTAGCGGGCGCCGAGCGCGGCGACGTACCCGCGGCCCAGCTGCTGCCGGGCCAGCACCTGCCGGTCGGCGGGCAGCGCGCCGATGTGCTCGGCGACGTGCCGGGCCACCGTCTCCGGTTTCGGCCCGATCGCCGTGCCGCCGCCACCGAGTGAGAGCCGCTCGCTCATCAGCGTCGTCAGCGCCACCCGCCAGCCCTCACCGACCTCGCCCAGCCGCTCGGCGTCGGGGATCAGCACGTCGTCGAAGAACACCTCGTTGAAGTGCGCGGCGCCGTTCATCTGCCGCAACGGCCGGACCGTGACGCCAGGTGCCATCATGTCCACCACGAACATCGTCAGGCCGCGGTGCTTGGGCACGTCCGGATCGGTCCGGGTGAGCAGGATCCCGTAGTCGGCCAGGTGCGCGAGCGTGGTCCACACCTTCTGGCCGCTGACCCGCCAGCCGCCGTCGGCGTCGCGGACCGCCCGGGTGCGCAGCCCGGCCAGGTCGCTGCCGGCCTCCGGCTCGCTGAAGAGCTGGCACCACAGGTCCTCGGCCCGCAGCAGCCGCTTGAGGTAGCGCTGCTTCTGGTCGTCGCTGCCGTGCACGATCACGGTCGGGCCGCACATGCCGATGCCGATCAGGTTGATCAGCGCGGGCAGGCCGAGCCGGGCCATCTCCTGGTCGACGATCGCCTGCTGCATCGGGGTGCCGCCGCGGCCGCCGGCCGGAACCGGCCAGGCCACCCCGACGTATCCGGCGTCGTACAGGGTGGCCTGCCAGGCCCGGGCGTCCGCGTGTTCGCCCCGGTGCTGCTCCAGGAACGAGCGCACCTCGGCGCGCCAGGCCGCCTCGTCGGGGGTGTCGTCGAAATCCATGCTGGTCCCTTCGCTCACCGGATGCCGAGCCGCCGCAGCAGCCTCAACTGCCTGTTGCCGAGCGCCACGAACGACTCCACCGGCCGGCCCGGCGGCGGACCGACCGGGCCGAGACGGGAGACGGCCACCGTCTGCGCGTCGGTGAATCTGCGGATCCCCTCGGGGCCGTGGCGCCGGCCCAGGCCGCTGTCCCCGCGACCGCCCATCGGCGCCTCGACCGTGCCGATGGCGAGTCCGGCGCCGTCGTTGATGTTGACCGCGCCGGAGCGGATCCGGCGCGCCATCGCCTCGGCCTCGGCCGTGTTCGCGCTGAAGATGCTGGCCGACAGCCCGTGGCGGCCCCGGTTGGCCACGGCGATCGCGGCGTCGTCGTCGGTCGCGCGGTGCAGCGCGATCACCGGGCCGAAGGTCTCGCCGAGGCAGACGGCCATGTCGTCGGTCACGCCGGCCAGCACCGTGGGCTGATAGGCGTACGGGCCGATGTCCGGTCGCGCCCGCCCGCCGGCCAGCACCGTGGCGCCCTTGGCGACCGCGTCCCGCACGTGGGCGTCGACCCGGTCGAGCTGGGCCTGACCGGCCAGCGGGCCGACGTCGTAGCTGTAGTCGAAGCCCTGGCCGAGCCGCTGACCGCTGGTGGCGGCCAGCAGCGCCTCGGCGAAGGCCTCGTAGACGTCCTGGTGCACGATGACGCGTTCGATGTGGATGCACATCTGGCCGCTGTTGGCGAACGCCGCCTCGGCGGTGCCGCGGGCGGCCAGCTGCAGGTCGGCGTCGGCGCGGACGATGAGCGGGTTCTTGCCGCCGAGCTCGAGCGAGGTGCCGATCAGGCGGCGCGCGGCGCGCTCGGCGACCAGCCGGCCGGTCGCGGTGGACCCGGTGAAACACAGGTAGTCGACAGCGTCGACGAGGGCCGTGCCGATCGTCGGCCCGTCGCCGCAGACGACCTGCCAGACGTTCTCCGGCAGGCCGGCCTCGGCCATCAGGGCCCGGGCCCAGAGCAGGCTCAGCGGCGTCTGCTGGTCCGCCTTGCTGACCACGGTGTTGCCGGCCAGCAGCGCCGGGACGAGATCGCCGACGCCGAGGTAGAGCGGGTAGTTCCAGGGCGACACGATGCCGACGACGCCCTTGGGCAGGCGCACCTCCCGGGCCCGGGTGACCACCGGGACCGCCGGGCGCACCGGCCGGTCCTCCAGGTAGGTCTGCCCGTGCCGGGTGTAGTGGCGGGTCACGGTGCCCAGCAGCAGCACCTCCTGCCAGGCGTGGAAGCGGGCCTTGCCCATCTCCCACTGGATCAGGTCCAGCACCTCGTCCTGGCGCTGGACCAGCAGGTCGTGGAAGCGGAGCAGCACCTCGGCGCGGGCGGCGTAGGAGAGCCTGGCCCAGGGCTCCTGCGCCGCGCGAGCCAGGGTGACGGCGGCTTCGACGTCGTCGGGGATGCCCGCCGGCACCTCGACGGTGGGCAGGGCGTCGTACGGTGCGATCGCTGTCGTCGTACCCTTGCTGCCGCCGGAGGCGGGAACCGCGACCCAGCGCCGAAGCGAAGCGAGGCGGGCGTCGCTCAGCCAGGCCGGCCGGTGCGCGCTGGCCGCGGTCATGAGTTCGGGAGGAGGACGAGCGGCTGGCCGTCCTTGGGGAACGGCAGGGCGTGCTGGTCGAGCGGCGGGACGTAGCCGGGGTCGACGCTCCAGTGATGGTTCCGCAGCAGCCGGTGCATGATCGCCTTGATCTCCAGGCCGGCGAAGTACAGGCCGATGCATTTGTGCACGCCACCGCCGAACGGCTCCCAGGCGAACCGGTGCGAGCGGTCCTCGCGGCGCTCGGGCGCGAAGCGCTCCGGGTCGAAGACCATCGGGTTGGTCCAGTAGTCCTCCATCAGGTGGGTGAACTGGATGCCCAGCGTGCAGAGCGTTCCGGCCGGGATGCGGACACCCTGGACGACGGTGTCCTTGACGGTCCAGCGCAGCAGCACCGGCACCGGTGCCCGCAGGCGCAGCGCCTCGCGCATGACCAGGTCGATCGAGGTCAGCGACTCCAGTTCGGCCATCGTGGGCTCCGGCCCGAGCGTCAGTGCCTCGGCCCGGCAGCGGTCCTGCCAGGCGGGGTGCTGGCCCAGGTAGTGCAGGATCGCGGAGGTGGTGATGGTCGAGGTGTCGTGCGCTGCCATCATCAGGAAGATCATGTGGTTGATGACGTCGTCGTCGGAGAACCGCTCGCCGTCGTCGGTCTCGATGTGGCAGAGCACCGAGAAGATGTCGTCGGTCAGCGCCGCCCGCTTGGCCGGCAGGTATTTGCGGAGGAAGTTCTCCAGCACCTTGCGTGCGCGGTAGGCCCGGCCCCAGCGGGTGAGCGGCACGTCGGCCCGGATGATGCCGCCGGCGGCCTGCACACAGGTGATGAAAGCCCGGTTGATGCGGGCCATCTCGGCCCCGCTCGTGTCGCCCGCACCGCCCATGAACAGGTCCGCGGCGATGTCGAGGGTGAGCTGTTTGATGCTCCAGAACGCCTTGAACTCCCGGCCGGCCTGCCATCCGGCCATGCCCCGCTCGATGGCCGGATGCAGCCGCCGGGTGTAACCCTCCAGGCGAGGCCGGGTGAACGCCTCCTGCATGATCCGCCGATGGCTGTGGTGTGTCTCGAAGTCGATGAGCATGAGGCCGTGGTGGAAGAACGGGCCGACCAGCTGTGACCAGGCCGGGCCGTTGGCGAACGCCTTGTCCCGGTTCTGCAGCGCCTCGCCGCAGGCGTCCGGGCCGATCAGCATCACCGTGGTCCGGCCGACGTTGTAGGACGGAGCAACCGGGCCGTAGCGCTCCCAGTGGCGCCGGTAGAACCCGACCGGGTCTTTCCGATAGTTGATCGTGTTCCCGATCCAGGGCAGGCCCCGGTCGCCGGGGTGCAGCTCGGGCAGCTCCCGCCCTGTCACGATCTGGCGCAGTTCCCGAGTTTCGGCCGTCATGGCTCACCTCGCGGATGGCATCGTCGTATCGACCAGCGTGATTCGGGAAGGGCGTCCTGTCAATGTTTCGGGCCGGCTGTGGCATGGTTGGCGGCATGGCGGTCCAGTCAGGGATCTACCGGGGCGTCAGCGCCGCCGACCGGGTGGCGCAGCGCCGCGCCCGGCTGCTCGCCGCCGCCCTCACGGTCTGGGCCGACCCGCGGACGCGCACCACGATGACCGCCGTCTGCGCCGAGGCCGGCCTCAGCGAGCGCTACTTCTACGAGAGCTTCTCCGGGCTGGAAGCGCTGCTGGAAGCGGTCATGGACGCGATCGCGGCGGAGATCGAGGAGACCAGCCGCGCCGCGGCCGAGGCCGCGGGCGACGACCCGGTGGTACGGGTACGCGCCTCCGTGCGGGCGTTCATGGAACTGCTGCTGGACGACCCGCGCAAGGGCCGCGTCGCCATCGTGGAGTCGGTCGCCGTGCCGAAGCTGCGCCGCCGCCGCACCGAGCTGCTGCGGCACCTCGCGCATCAGTCGGCGCTCGAATCCCGCAAGCTGCTCGGCGCTCTCGGTCGCAGCGGGGTCTCCGGCCGCAGCGCGATCGAGGACGAGATCGGCGGCATGCTCTTCATCGGCGGCATGGCCGAGCTCATCACCGCGTGGCTGGACGGCACACTCGACGCCTCCACCGACGAGATCGTCGAAGCCGCGTCCCGCGCGCTGCTGGGCATCTACCGCTGAGGCCCGCATGCGTCACTACACCGCAGACCTGCGATCCCCGGCCGGTGCTCACGGCACGGTGGCCGCCTACGGCCACTACGGCCGGCCGGTGCTGGTCTTCCCCAGCGAGAACGGGTACGCCCAGGAGTACGCCGACCGTGGCATGGTGGCGGCGGTCGGTGACCTGATCGAGGCGGGGCGGGTCAAGCTCTACTGTGTCAGCTCGTTCGACGCCGGCACCTGGTCGGCCGCCGACCTTCCGCTCGAGGAACGCGCGCTGCGGCACGCGGCGTACGAATCGTGGATCCTCGACGCCGTCGTCCCGCACATCCGGGCCGACAGCGGCGACGCCGCCGAGATCGTGACGACCGGCTGCTCGCTGGGCGCGTTCCACGCCCTCAACTTCGCCCTCAAGCGGGCTGACCTGTTCCCGCTGGCGCTCTGCTTCTCCGGCAACTACGACCCGACCACCTGGGGCGGCTGGGGTGAGCCGGGCGACGCGGTCTACTTCAACAACCCCATGGCGTACGTGGCGAACCTGCACGGCGACCACCTCGACTGGCTGCGCTCGCGGCTGTCGATCCTGCTCGTGTGCGGACAGGGCCGGTGGGAGGACACCACCGGTTCGTTGCCGTCGACCCGCCGCATGTCACAGTTGCTGTCGGCTCAGGGCGTACGCCATGAACTGGATCTTTGGGGTTTCGACGTGCCGCACGACTGGCCGTCGTGGCGCGCTCAGCTGGCCCACCACCTGCCCCGTTTCGTCTCCTGAGCGCGGCGGGGCGCCCACCTCGCGGTGGACGCCCCGGCAGTGCCTACTTGTAGGTGATGTCGCTCTGGGTGACCTTGCAGTTGCTGTCGTTCCAGCCCTCGCCGAGGTACTTCGGCTCGCTGCCCTTGGCGACGCCCTGGTACTTGCCGCAGACCACGACGCCGGAGCTGTTGCTGATGGTGACCCGGGTGATCGTCGCGGTGTCGCCCCAGTTGCTGTTGATGCCGGCGACCATGTCGATGTTGTTCAGCAGCACGTTGTCGATCTTGACGTGGCGCTGGTGCGACGTGGAGCAGTTGCCGCAGCCGCGGTACAGCTTGCCGGAGCCGTTGAGGTAGAAGCCGGAGATGCTGACCGTGCCGTTGCCGTTGTGCTGGAACGTCTTGTCGCTGCCGTTGCGCGCGCCGCCGCCGATGACGTAGCTGGTGCCGCCGCCGGTGCCCTTGAAGGTGGCGGCGTCCTCACCGATGTCGTTCCACCACACGTTGCGGATGGTGCAGGTGCCCTCGCAGTGCACGCCGTCACCGGCGGGGGAGCCGATGATGACGTTCTGCAGGGTGCCACCGTTGGCGATCTTGAACATCGGGTCCTGGGACTCGCTCTGCGAGCCGTCACCGATGCAGCAGTAGGTCTTCATGCCACCGTCGAAGGTGCCCGAGACCGAGACGGTGCCGGAGATCGACACCGTGCCGGCCGAGCTGGGCCACGCGCCGGTCGGGGTGCCGGTGCCGCCGGTCGGGCCCGGGTTGGCGGTGGGGCTGCTGGTCGGGCCGGCGGTCGGGCTGCTGGTCGGGGTCGAGCCGCCGCTGCCGTACGTCTCGAACTCGGCGATCCGCGGCGCGCTGGACGCGCTGGTGATCTCGAAGGTGATCTTCTTCAGCGACGTCGAGGCGAAGGAGATCGTGCTCGGGCTGCCGCTGCCGCTGGTCAGGACGGCACCGTTGTCGGCGTTGAGCACCCGCCAGGCGCTGATCGAGCCACCGCCGGAGGCCTGCTTGATGACGGCCGAGGAGACCGTCGTGGCGCTGCCCCACTTGACCGAGACGTAACCGGTCGTGCTGTTCGGCGCCCAGTAGGTGCTGGTGTTGCCGTCCTTGACGTTGCCGTAGCTGGTGCCGCTGGCCTTGCTGGAACCGTCGGCGCCGGCGCCGAGACTGAGGTTGTCGGCGGCCAGGGCGTGCGGCAGCGGCAGCGTGAGCATGATCGCAGCGCTTGCGGCCGCGGTGGCTCCGCCGGCTGCCCATCGCAGGGCGACTGATCGTCTCATCGGTGTGTCTCACCTTCGGGTGTGGGGATGGGGCTGCGCCTTCAAGCGGGGGGAAAGCGCTTTCCTGGCGAGGATAGATGCCGGTCTATCGCGAGGCAAGCGTCAGGCCGATTTGTGCAAACGGCATCCCGCTCCCGCCTCGGCTTCGCGTCCGCCTCACCCCGCTTTGCCTCCGCCTTGCGTCCGCCTCACCCCGCCTCCGCCTCACCCCGCTCCCGCCTCCGCTCCGCGTCCACCTCACCCCGCTCCCGCCTCCGCTCCGCGTCCACCTCACCCCGCTCCCGCCTCCGCTCCGCGTCCACCTCACCCCGCTTTGCCTTCGCCTCGCTTTTGCCTTCGCCTCACCCCGCCTCCGCCTCGTCCTGCTTCATCCCGCAGAGGTGATGTGTGGCCGGCGCGCGCTGTGGTGTCGTGCAGCGGTCTCGTCTCGCCGCCGCAGCCGAAAGGTCCGCCATGAGCCGACAGACGCCCGCACCGGGAGGTGCCGGTGAGCCGCCTCCCGATCGGCCGGTGCGGTCGTCTTCCGGGCCGCCGTCAACGCCTGCGGAACGGTCGCCGTCGTCGCCCGCCGGGCAGCCTCAGGCGCCCTCGCCCCGCGAATACGCCCGGATCCTGGTCATCGCCGCCCTGCTGGGCGTGCCGGTCGCCTTCGCCGCGGCCGCCTTCATGAGCCTGTCGCACTGGCTGACCACGCTGGTGTGGACCACCCTCCCGGACAGCGCCGGCTGGACCGCACCGCCCTCGTGGTACGTCCTGGTCGTGCCCACCCTCGCGGGCCTCCTGGTCTTCGGGGCCATGCGTCTGCCCGGCCACGGCGGCGAGCCCGCGGTCGCCGGGATCGGGCTCCACCCGCTGTCGCCGGTCCAGCTCATCAGCGCGATGCTGGCCGCGCTCGCCTCGCTGGCGCTGGGGCTGGTCCTGGGTCCGGAGGCGCCGCTGACCGCCCTCGGTCTCGCCGCCGGCCTGATCGCCGCGCGGGCTCTGCGGCCCGGGGCCTCCGGCGGGCAGCTCCTCGTCGTGGCCGGCGCGTTCGCGGCGATCAGCACGGTGTTCGGCGGCCCGCTGCCGTCGGCGTTGCTGCTGTTCGAGCTGGTGGCCCTCAGCGGCATGGTCCCGTCGGTGTCGCTGGGCCAGGCGCTGCTCCCCGGCTTCCTGGCCTCCGGGACGGCAGCGCTGGTCTTCACCGGCGTCGCACACTGGCCGGGCGTCGCCGAAACCGTGATGCAGCTGCCGCCCCTGCCGAACTATCCGACCGTCCGCCCGGTCGACGTGGCCTGGTGCGCGGTGGTGGCCCTGGCGGCCGGCGTGGTCGCCGCCGGCGCCCGCCGGACAGCGCAGGGGATGGCCGCGCGAACCGCCAAACTCCCGGCGGTCGCGGTTCTGTGCGCGGCCGGTCTGGCCGTGGGCCTGCTCGCCGTCGGCTTCCGGGCCGTCACCGGCCAGCCGGTCGACCTGGTGCTGTTCTCCGGCGAGTCCGTGCTTCCCCAGATCGTCGCGGAGACCTCGGCCGGCGTGCTCGTCCTGCTGATCGTGGTCAAGGGGGCCGCCTACGCGCTGTCGCTCGGAGCCGGCTTCCGCGGCGGCCCCACCTTCCCCGCTGTCGCCCTCGGCGTCGCCATCGGTGTGCTCGCCTCGGTCGTGCTGCCCGATCTGGAGCTCACCCCGGCGGTGATCGCCGGGCTGGCCGCAGCCGCCTCCGCAGCCCTGCGGTTGTCGTTCTTCGGAGCGCTGCTGGCCGCCCTGCTGGCCGGCTCGGCCGCCGCCGAGACCATCCCGATCGCGGTGATCGCTTCAGTGATCGGCTGGCTCGCTGCCACCGCCCTGCAACAGCGAACCACCCGGCATCGTCCCGACGCGGCCGCGGGCTGAGCTCAGCGCACCTGCTTGGCGCTGAACTGCATGCGCGGCGCGGCGTAGAACTCCTGGGCCGGCACCAGCTGGAGCTCACGCTCACCGGACCGGTAGGTCATCTCGATCAGGTCGAAGACGCTGGAGGCGGTGCGCTCCAGGGCCACCGCCGCGCTTCCGGTCTCCACGTAGTGGGCGGTGAACAGGGCGGCCGTGACGTCACCGGACCCGTTCGCCTTGAACGGCAGGTGCGGGGTGCTCACGAGCCACGCGCCGGCGCTGTCCACGGCCAGCATCTCGATCACGCCCTCCTCCCGGTCGGGTCGCTCCACGCTGGTGACCAGCACGGTCGAGGGCCCCATGGCGCGGGCGAGGTCGACCGAGGCGAGGGTCGACTCGATGCTTGCCGGCTCGGTGCCGGTCAGATATCCCAGCTCGAACTGGTTCGGCGTGATGATGTCGGCCACCGGCACCACCCGGTCCCGCAGCAGGTCGGGGATCTCGGGCGCGACGAAGCATCCGGACTTGGCGTTACCCATGACCGGGTCGCACGCGTAGACCGCCGACGGGTTCGCCGCCTTCACCCGGCGCACGGCGTCGATGATGACGTCGGCGATGCCGGCACCACCCTGATATCCGGACAGCACGGCGTCGATCTGCGGGAAGACACCCCGCTCCTCCACGCCGAGGAGGATCTCGGCCACATCCTTCGGCGGGAGGAGCGGCCCGCGCCAGGCGCCGTAGCCCGTGTGGTTCGAGAAGTTCACCGTAGGAATCGGCACGACCTCGACACCGATGCGCTGCAGAGGGAAAACGGCCGCGGAGTTGCCGACATGGCCGTGGGCAACCACCGACTGGATGGACAGAACCTTCATCACCCCAGCCTAGAGACCCACCCGGGGGCGGGTGGGCGCGGCGGCAAGGCAGGCCGCGACTGTACGTTATGACGCAGTCACCCGATGGTGTACATGACGTGCCGCGACTGAACCGGTCGTTCCGGCAATGGGTTCACCCACACGTAAGTCACCTCTATTACCTGTGGAAGTTGCCATCATGCCGAACAAAACCGCCTGCCGGTTCGTATCGTGTCTCGCCGTCACGGCTTTCCTCGCTACCGGATGTGGCAGCAAAAGCCTGGCCGACTCGTCCACCGCCGACGAGATCGCGCCGGCCACGGCTGCCACGACGAGCGCGCCGGAACCCGCCTGCGTCGAGTCCGCCGTCAGCAATCCCGAGCAGGAGACCGGCGCGGACCTGGAGGTGGGCACCACCTTCTCCACCGAGAACGGCCTCGACTACGTGATACCCGAAAACGCCCGCAATGATTTCCCGGAATTGGTGGCGGGGGATTGGACCGGTGACTCCTCCGGGGTCGTCGACCGGGCGCTGAGCGAAGGCGCATTCGCCTACGGCAATCCGCAAATCTTCTCCTGGATTAGCAACAATTCCGGATCCGACATCACGATCACCGGCATTCGCGCGGTCAACACCAGAACCGTGTGCCTGCCCGACGGATACCTGCTGCTGTTCGGCAACCAGGCCGGCGACGTGGCGCACATGGCGATGAACTTCGACGCCGACCGGCCGACCGCCCTGCAGATCAGCGATCCCGAGACCACCCCCACCGTTCCGTTCTTCGACGAGTACGTCATCGAGGTGCCGGACGGGGACACTCAGGACCTGATCATCCACGGTCTGCTGGCCCGCAACGCCCGTACGTTCGACATCGCCCTGACCTACCTGCGCGACGGCGAGGAGTACACGCAGATCGTCCGGCAGGAGAACGGCCAGGAGTTCCGGGTCGCACCGACCGCCTGCCCCGACACCGCGGCCCAGGCCTCGCTGGAGGACACCGACATCGAACGACTGCGCGCCCACCGCTACTCCGGGGCGTTCCGGCAGGCCGAGCACAGCGGCATGGAGCACATCAACATGGAGACCGTCACGTACGACCAGTACCTGCAGACCTGCACGTACTGATGGACAGCCTGGACCGGCGGCGCCGGAAGCGCCGCAACCGTCCCGCGCCGCCCGCGCTGACCGGTGCCGAGAAGCACAGCCTGCTGGCCTCATACCTGCAGGGTGCGGCCGCCGTCATCGCGCTGGGCATCTCCACCGCGGCGTTCGTCCAGCAGATCGATCTCAACCGCAAGCAGGTCGATCTCTACCACGACCAGGTCGTCCTCAACGATTACGCCCGCGCGCGCGACGAGCGCAGATACAGCTCCCGCGTGGCGTTCTGGGTGGTCGCCGGCAAGCGCACCGACAGCACCATGCCGCCCGGCCTCGACGTCTACATCCAGAACCGTTCCCCCACCCCGCTGCGCAACGTGGAGGCCATCGCCGAGCTGGCCTCCGGCGGCAGGGGCGTCGTCACCCTGGTCGACATCCCGCCGTGCACGATCGAGGCCCACCGCATCGCTCCGCCCAGCGGCGACACCCTCGCGAAGACCCAGCGCCGGATCGCCGGTTACGACAAACTCCGGCTCGAGTTCACCGTCGACACCCGCCGCTGGGAGCTGACCAGCGAGAAACTCACGGAGGTCGCGGCCCGGCCGGCCACCGCCCCCGCTCCACGCCTGCGGCACGTGCGATTCGACCCCGACCCCACAACGACAGGCAACCAGGCCGAAGACTGCGGCGAAGGCGGCTGATCCCGTCCTCGGTCCGCTCACCGGTGGAATCGCTCGGCTGACCGTCAGCGTCGTCTCGCTGCCCTAAGCACCTCCCGGCCGCAGCTGGCCAGGCCGGCTGGCGGTCAGTGTCGGCTCAGACCGGCCGCAGCAACTCTCAGGCGCAGCCGGAGGAACCGGCTGACCGCGAGGGCGGTCTGCACGCGCTCGAACAGCGCTGAGAGCCAGCTGACCAAGATCGGCGCGAATCGGCAGGCGCTGACCGGCGGACGATCCCGAAGAACTGCGTACGCGGTGGGAGCTGTCAGTGGCGGTGGGTGGCGTCCGGGTGGGCCGGGTCGGCAGGGTGCTCGTAACCGGGTGCGAGCCGGACCAGGGCGGCGCAGCGCTGGTCCAGCCAGTGGGCGAAGGCGCGCTCGGCGGTGGCGCTGGTCAGGGTGGTCGCGATGCGGGAGCGTTCGTCGTGGTAGCGGCCGGGGTGGCGGTCGCGGTTGCGGGCGTAGTAGGAGCGCAGCTCGGACTCGGGCGGCGCGGGCGGCGGGAGGACGTGGCGGCGCAGCGCCCGGGCCAGCGGGTCGGCGGCCAGGACGGCGGCTGTCATGCCGCCGGTTCGCAGGGCTTGGGCGAGCGTCACCGGGCGGGGCGGGCCGTCCTGCGCGGTGGCGGTGACGCCGCGGGCGGCGGCCTCGTGCCGGACGACCGCTTCGGTGACGATCGCCTGGCAGACCCAGCGGCGCAGGTTGCGGCCCTCGGCGGTCTCCGGGTGGGGCAGGCGGGCGGCGAGCGGGCCGCTGCGCAGCGCCGCCAGCCGCTGGTCGACGAGGGCCGTCGCGATCGGCTGCCCGGCGACCCAGGCGGCGACGGCGGTCACGGCCGGACCTCGGCGGTCGCCGGGAGGGTGGGCGGTCACGGCTGGACCTCGACGGTCACCGGGGCGGTGTAGTGCAGACGGCCGCCGTACGCGAGTTTGACCAGGGCCCACCAGGTTCCGGTGGGGTGGCCGGGCGGCACGCGTACGGGGAAGTGGGTTTCGGTCTTGGCGCCCGGCTGCAGGGTGATGGCGTCGGTGACGGCGGGGAAGAGCTCCCACGTGTGCCACGGGCTGATCAGCTGAGCGTGCACCAGGATCGGCCCGGCGGCGTCGCTGCTCAGATCGAGGCCGAGGGTGGCCGAGTCGCCCGGCCGCAGCCGCAGGCGGGTGTCGTGCAGGGCGGCGGTCACGGTTTCCGGGGTGTCGGTGCCGACCAGGACGCGGGCGATGTCGTCGACGCTCCGCCCGTCGTGGGTGAGCCGGGCGGTGATCCAGTGGCAGCCCTGCACCGGCGAGGGTGTCACCTCGACCTCGGTGACCTGGTGGGCGCCGGGTGCCAGGTCATAGGGCACGGTGGCGGGCGAGCTGGTCCAGCCGTCGGGCAGGCCGAGTTCCACCGCACCCGCGGCGGTCTCCTCGGCCAGCGACGAGGCGACCGTGACGGTCAGCCGGACCGGGCCGTCGGCGAGCGTGAGCGGCGGGTCGACGTGCACGGTCAACGGCAGGTTGCCGGTCGGCGCCGGGCCGGTGTTGTGCAGCCAGTAGCGCGCGTACGCGGGCGGCTCAGCGGGAGTGCCGGCGGGCGGGGGAGTGGTGGTGGGCGGGACGTCGAAGGTGAGCGTCCGGATGGCGGCCGGCGGCAGCGGAATCGCGGTCAGGTCGAGGGCGGAGTCAGCGGGTTCTTCGAGGAGGCTGGCGGGTCGCGGGTCGGTCGCGGGCGTCCAGAGGTCGAGCCGGGCCGAGACGTCGCGGCCGTGTGGCTCGTACAGCCGGGCCGTGATCCGGGAGAGCGAGGGTGCGGGCCGGTGGCCGTCGGCGAGCGGGTTGCCGGCCGGTTTGAAGGCGGCCAGGATGCCGTTGGTGACGCTGACGAACGACCTGTCCTCGTCCGGTCCGGCCGCGACCACGGTCGCCGTCAACGGATGGTTGAGTTCCTGACCGTGGCGGACGAGTTCCGTGTCGCGCCAGTCGCCCTCGCCGGCCACGACGGCGTACTCGAAGGTGTGGGTCCAGTGCTGCTGCTGGAAGTTCGACCCGTCGGGTGCGGTGCGCCGCGGTGGGTCGATCCACACGCCGGAGGGCCAGCCGGTGCACGAGCGCATCAGCGACAGGTGCAGCGCGCCGGAGGTGTCGACCGCGAAGCCGGGGAGGCCGCGGTTGAGCAGCGCCACGGTCCGCGGTGCGAGATCCGGGTCGGGCCCGGCGTCCAGGCCGGTCGCGGCGATGACCGCACCGTCCAGGATCGACAGGTCACCGGCGACCACGAGGACGGGCAGGGCGCGGGCGTCGGTGAGGTCGGCGCCGGGCTGCCAGACCTCGGTCAGCGCGGCGGCCGCCGGGATCCACAGCCGGGCGGCGCCGGTCGCGGTGAGTTGACGGTCGAGCTCGGCGGTGTACGACGGCGGTGCCGCCGCCAGGACCGCCGCCGTGAACGCGTTCGTGGCCGGGCCGCCGACGGCGACGCGCAGGTCGGGCAGGTTGGAGTCGATGGCGAGGCGCCCGTACCGGGGGCCGGTGTCGGTGGACGTGGTGGCCGTGACTCCCTGCCGGACCAGGGCGACCACCAGATCCCGCGCGTCCGCCGGGTCGCCGGACGTGATCACCTCGGCGATGGAGACGGCCCGGCTGTGCAGGTGGGCGCCGGACGGGTCGGACACCTCGACGCGGGCCGTGTGCGAGAGCGCGAACCAGTTCTGAGCCGGGTTGTCGAGCGTCCACGGCGCGTCCTCGGTGTCGGTCTCGACGTGGGCGAAGCCGCGCCCGACGACCGCCGCGCCGACCTCGCTGACCGGCAGGCCGCCCGGGATCGCGGCCGGCCAGCGCAGGCGCACGAGCCGGTCGGCGCCGGTGAAGCCGTCCAGGGTGGTGGCGCAGTCGAGGCGCGGGGAGCCGTCCCACAGGGTGAGGACCTGGGTGTAGGCGACGCCGTCGATCGTCCCGCTGACGGTGAGGCGCTGACCGAGCGAGGAGTGCTCGACGCATACCGTTGCCGGGTTCTGACTCGAGACGTGCGTGGCCGGGCCCTTGGGCAGCAGGTGCCACGGCCCTTCGTGGTACTTGGGGTGCGCCGGGTATTCGTCGTAGAAGCGCAGCTCGTTGCCGGTCTCGCCGGCCGCCAGGTGGTGCCGCCCGGTGCGCACGTCGTCGAGCGCGACGACGCCACCGCCGCGGTCCGGATCGACCTTCACGCGCAGGAACTCGTTGGCGATGACGGGCGGAGAGTCGATCTCCACCCAGGCGCCGGACTCCTTCTCCGAGACAAGCGCGAACGTGCGGTAGCCGACCGGCGGAACGTCCGCCGCGCGGAAGACGACGTCGGCGGCGGCGAGGCTGCCGTCCGGGTGCAGCGCCGCGTTCTCCAGCAGCGACGGCACGCCGGCGACGCCGGCCGCCGTCGTTCCGGGCGAGGCGAATGCCACCCGCACCCGCGCCACGTCCGATCGCGGCCACCCCGACGGATTGAACACCGCGATCCGGCCGGTTCCGGCCGGCGGCGCCAACGTCAGCATCGCTTGATCACGTACGCCGCGCGCCAGCTCCCACGCCTCCCGCCACCCGGTGAGCAGGTCGAGGTAGACCTGGTCCGACTCGGAACCGGTGATGGCGTCGTGGTGCGCACCGAACACGAGCTGCCGCCACGCCCGGTCCAGCTGCGAGTGGGGATAGGCGGCCCCGTGCGCCGCCGC